>PXRK01000061.1 GCA_003021015.1 Halobacteriales archaeon QS_4_66_20
TTGGTTCAAGTCGAACTGACACGCCGCGCAGTTATGAACGGTTGCTCGGCCGTTGTAGCCCAACATATTGGGCGAATACACACCAGAAAAGAATCCCA
Source organism: Halobacteriales archaeon QS_4_66_20 (assembly GCA_003021015.1). Taxonomy (GTDB): domain Archaea; phylum Halobacteriota; class Halobacteria; order Halobacteriales; family Haloarculaceae; genus Halovenus. The sequence goes on from PXRK01000061.1 coordinate 99, forward strand.
TAACTCACTAAGGATTCCAACAGAGCCGTCCGACAGTATCAGCTGTGGATGCCCATCGCTTCGATCTGTTCCTGATAGCGGTTCCGGATCGTCACTTCGGTAACCTGCGCCACGTCGGCGACCTCGCGCTGCGTCTTCTTCTCGTTGCACAGAAGCGAGGCGGCGTAGATCGCCGCGGCCGCGTAGCCGGTCGGCGACTTGCCCGAGAGCAGCCCCTCCTCCGCAGTCGTCTCGATGATCTCGTTTGCCTTGGTCTGTACTTCCTCCGAGAGATCGAGTTCCGAGCAGAACCGCGGTACATACTTCTTGGGGTCGACCGGCTCCATCTCCAGGCCGAGTTCCTGCGAGATGTAGCGGTAGGTGCGACCGATCTCCTTGCGCTCCACGCGCGAGACGTCCGAGATCTCCTCGAGACTGCGCGGAATGCCCTCCTTGCGACAGGCGGCGTACAGCGCGCTCGTCGCAACGCCCTCGATCGACCGCCCCCGGATGAGGTCCTCCTTGAGCGCACGTCGGTAGATCACCGACGCGACCTCCCGGACCGAGCGTGGGACGCCTAGCGCGGACGCCATGCGGTCGATCTCCGAGAGTGCGAACTGGAGGTTGCGCTCCCCCGCGTCCTTGGTCCGGATGCGTTCCTGCCACTTGCGCAGGCGGTGCATCTGGCTGCGCTTCTTCGAGGAGATCGAACGGCCGTAGGCGTCCTTGTCTTTCCAGTCGATAGTGGTGGTCAACCCCTTGTCGTGCATCGTCTGGGTCGTCGGTGCGCCGACGCGTGACTTCTCCTGGCGCTCCTGGTGGTTGAACGCGCGCCACTCCGGCCCCGGATCGATGTTCCCTTCCTCGACGACCAGCCCACAGTCGTCACAGATGAGTTCGCCCCGGTCAGAATCCTTGATCAAGTTTTCCGACCCACATTCGGAACATTCGCGGACTCCCTCTGTCTCGCTTTGGTCTGTTTTCGTCCCTGACTCACGCTCGCGCTCCCGCTGGCGGCTGGACCGTGTCATCGCATTTTTATAGTAGTAGGATAGAAGGACTTAAACCCTTGGTAAGTATTTTGTGGCTTCCACGCACACAGGATAGCGCAGTATCCCGGACAATCACGAGACTGTAGCGGGCCGGTCGCGTTGACGGTTTTCGGAGACCGAAAAGGATACAAAGGATACGGTGGTGAGGTAACCGCCAATGCCGGTTATCGAGTGCGACGTCGAGACGGCCCGCGAGCGCCTGCAGAACACGGGGGTCGAGGTGGAGCCGGGCAATACAGATCACGAGCGCTGGCGCGCGAGCGACGGGAACGCGACGGCTGTGGCCTACGAGGGAAAGGTCGTGATCCAGGGGGCTGACCCGGAGCGCCTGGCGGCGCTGCTGCGGGAAGGAGGCGGGCGCGCACACGTCTACTTCGACGGCGCGTCGCGGGGGAACCCGGGGCCGGCCGCCATCGGGTGGGTGATCGTCACCGGCGACGGCATCGTCACCGAGGGGAGCAAACGGATCGGCGAGACGACAAACAACCGGGCCGAGTACGAGGGGCTGATCCAGGCCCTCGAGGTCGCTGACCGCTACGGCTTCGACGAGGTGGAGGCCCGCAGCGACTCCGAACTGCTCGTCAAGCAGGTGCGCGGGGAGTGGGACACGAACGACCCGGACCTGCGCGAGCGGCGGGTGCGAGCGCGCGAACTGCTCGCGCGGTTCGACGACTGGTCGCTCTCGCACGTTCCGAGAGAGATAAACGAGCGCGCGGACGAACTAGCTAACGAGGCGTTCGAGGATGGCTGACAGCACCGACGGACCGCGCGACGGCGGCGAGGATGAGACGGCCAACGGGCCGAACGACGGCACTGGGTCGGACGAGGGCGGAACCGAGGAGCTCCCGCCGGCCGTGATCGACGAGGTCGAACGGCTCACCCGTCGCGCCCGCGAGGCGGTCGATCCGAACGAGGCGGCGGCGTACCGCGAGCGGCGGGCGTCGACCCTCGCCGACCACGGGTTCCGCGCCCGGGTCCGCGAGGAGGGCCGGGAAACGCTCGTCCTCTACCCCGCCGAGTGGGTCGAGGACGGCACCGTCCAGCCCGATCGCATCGAGAACGTCGGCCGCGGCATCGAGCGCCCGCTGGAGGGGCCGGGCGAGGCCGACGAGTGGACGGTCGTCGAGGAGCACAACCGCGACCTCGCGGAGGCGGTCGCTGCCGCGCACGGCGACGTCCACGGCGCAAACGCGCACGCGCTTGCGGACTACGCCAGCAACCACTACGCCAAACCGATCGGCGACCTCACAGGCCAGGAACTCGCGGAGTTCCTTGACGAGTACTTCCCGCGGAACGCCTGGCCCAGCGACGACCAGAAAGCGGCCGTCGAGGAGTCCGTCCGGCTCGTGTTCGCGGAGGCGGACCAGCCGCTCCCGGTCGAGATCTGACTGCGTAAAGACTGGTTGCGCTGCTCTTACCGTGCGTTCTCGACGAGCGTCTCGATGTCGCTCGCGCGATCGTCGTCGGTGACGATCTTGTCGAACATCCAGCCGAGCTGATCGAGGACCGCCTCGTACCCGTCGTCGGTGAGCGCATACTGGTTGGTCCGCTTGTCGAGTTCGCTCTTCTCGACGAGCCCTATCTCGACCAGTTCGTCCAGGTTGGGGTACAGTCGCCCGTGGTTTACCTCGGAGTCGTAGTAGGTTTCGAGTTCCCGCTTGATCGCCAGCCCGTAGCGGGGCTCTTCGGCGAGAATCGTCAGGATGTTCTGCTGGAACGCAGTGAGTTCTTTCGCAATGCCCGGCGTCTCTTTGACCGCTTGTGCCTCTGACATGGTTGGACGAATGTCATCTAGGTACTTAACGCTTGGTAAATCACTCCCTTGTTGTCAGGAAGTAACTGACAGAGAGCGGTTGGGAAAAGTGGACACATCTACGGCTAGAGAAAGTTCCGTCCGTCCAACATATGAGGGTGCCCGGCGCAGTCCTTCATATGCAGGTAGTAGCTGAGACCGAAAGTAGTTTTTGAATCCCGGTGAGAGCGGTAGACGATGACGAATCTCTGGGAAGACCTCGAAACCGGACCGAACCCGCCCGAGGAGATCTACGCGGTCGTCGAGTGCCTGAAGGGCGAGCGCAACAAGTACGAGTACGACAAGGACGTGCCCGGCGTCGTGCTCGACCGGGTGCTGCACAGCAACGTCCACTACCCGAGCGACTACGGCTTCATCCCGCGGTCGTACTACGATGACGAGGACCCCTTCGACGTGCTGGTCCTGGTCGAAGACCAGACGTTCCCGGGTTGCATCATCGAGACGCGCCCGGTCGCGCTCATGCGCATGGACGACGACGGTGAGAAAGACGACAAGGTCATCGGCGTCCCCAGCGAGGACCCGCGGTACGACCACATCGAGGATGTCGACGACATCACCCAGCAGCAGAAAGACGAGATCAGCGAGTTCTTCGAGACGTACAAGAACCTCGAAGCGGGCAAGGAGACCGAGACGCTGGGCTGGGAGGGTCGCCAGGCCGCCTACGACGCCATCGAGCACGCTCAGGACCTCTACGAGGAGCAGTTCGGTTGACGTATAGCAAGCGGAAGCCCCGTCCTTCAGGGCGGGGTCTAAGCGATAGGCTCGGCCGAACAACCGCAAGACTTAGGCCGGCTGGCGTCGTACATTCAC
>PXRK01000062.1:0-26582 GCA_003021015.1 Halobacteriales archaeon QS_4_66_20
AGTCGAGGAGATCGACTTCCACCATATTTGACCTCCTCGGCTTCGTCCTTACTGATTTAACGGTCTATCCCGATGCCGTCTGTCTATTCAACACAGCAGCCATTACTATGACCAAAGAACAAGGGCGTATTCTTGGAATCATCAGTATCGTTCTGTCTACTCTGACGTTGACCTATGCAGCTCTCTGGTTCGCTGGACTCGTCTAAATACGCCTTAGCAGATATGGTTTGGTCAGTACCTATCACGTCTGTGTGTATTGCCGGGTAGTCGCAGAGACGGTATGCGAACTATTCTATGACACCCTCTTTATTAACGGTAAAGCCGTACCGACTGTTGATGGCCGAAATCGTTTCGACTGACGACGTCCTCGGCGGCGCCCCCCGGATCGAGGGGAGGCGTATCGGCGTCCATCACGTCGCGAAACGAGTCGTCGATACCGGGGAATCCCCCGAGCAAGTCGCCGCGGACTACGGTCTCGATATTGCAGACGTCTACCGGGCGCTCGTCTACTACTACGACAATCCCGAGGAGATGCGGCGAGTACAGGCTGAGCGCCAGTCAGTCCCGGATGACCTCACCGCCGTCCGTGGGTCCGGAAGAGATAGACGCGGAAGCGCAGTCTGAGCCCGAGGCATGAGGCTGCTGGCCGACGAACACGTCCCGCCAGCGTTCGTTTCCGCACTCCGTGGCGAAGGTCACAGTGTCGTGATTGTCGGTGAATCGATCGATTTAGGCTCCGAGGACGAAGTTCTGCTGGTGCACGCACGAGAAACGGACAGAGTCATTACTCCGCCGGATACCAGGCCAGTTCGTGGTCGGCGGCGATGCTGACAGTCACCGACTGGCCGTGTTCGAACGTCTCGACGTGGTTGTGGAGACACCGGACCGTACTGCCGTTGGTCAGCTCTACCCGGTAGACGAACGTCGGGCCGTTGTACTGGCGGTGGATGATCTTCCCGTTGGCAGTCGCCTCGTTCGTGGGGACGGCCTCCAGGTCGTCCGGGCGGACGAGGACGTCGATTTCGGCGCCGTCGTAGGCGGAGACGGGGCCGTTGAGCTGTGCCGTCTCCAGCGGTCCGAGCACCGTCTCGACGGTGTCGCCGTACACCTGGCCGCGGAGGAAACTCGCGCGGCCGAGGAAGCTGGCGACGAACCGCGACTCGGGGTTCTCGAACACGATCTCGGGCTTGCCGACCTGTTCGAGCCGGCCGTCGTTCATGATCGCCACCCGGTCCGAAATGGACAGCGCCTCCTCCTGGTCGTGGGTGACCGAGATGGCGGTGACGCCGGTCTCCTTGAGGATGCGCCGGACCTCCTCGCGCATCTCGATGCGCAGCCGGACGTCCAGGTTCGAGAACGGCTCGTCCAGCAGCAGCACGTCCGGTTCGGGCGCCAGCGAGCGCGCGAGCGCCACCCGCTGCTGTTGTCCGCCGGAGAGCTGTGCGGGCTTCTTTTCGCGGTGGGACGCGAGGTCGACGAGTTCGAGCAGTTCGGTCGCCCGCGCTTCCCGGTCGGTCGCGTCCCAGCCGTCGATCCCGAACGTGACGTTCTCCGCGACGGTGAGGTGTGGAAAGAGGGCGAAGTCCTGGAACACGAGGCCGACGTCGCGGTCCTCGGGAGCGACGAACCGGCCGTCGCCGGCGACCGACTCGTCGCCGAGCTGGATCTCGCCGGCCGAGGGCCGTTCCAGCCCCGCGATCATCCGCAGGGTGGTCGTCTTCCCACAGCCCGAGGGACCGAGCAGCGTCAGCAGTTCCCCCTCCTTGACGCCGAGGTCGAGGTCGCTGACGGCCGTCTCCGGGCCGTACTCGCGTGTCAGCCCGTCGAGGCCGAGCACCGTCTCGTCGGACAGCGGGCCCGTCGCGACGGCACCCGCCTCGATCGGGTCACGACGGAGGCTGTCTGCCCAGGTCGCCGAACCCGTCGGCCGCGCGTCCGCCGTGGTCGTCTCCGACTGTAGATCCTGTTCTGACATCGTTACTCTCCCGTGCTCCCGCGGCGGGCCTGTCGCCGGTCGCCCGCCTGCGGGATGGCACCGCTTCCTGTTGGATAATTTTAGGCAAGCCAAAAGAATCTGTCGTTTGATCCCCGGAGCAGGCGGGTTTCGTTCCGTCGCCGTCTCACGCGAGCGATTATATACCCGGCGGTAAAGAGTCACAATAATCACTATGACGGCGGCAGTCCGATGGTGAAACCTATCACACCGGATTGCGTACGCGTAGAACATGGTGGACGCCGTCGTGGTGGACGATTCACAGTTCATGCGGATCCAGATCCGGGGGATGCTGGAGGAGCGGGGGCTGACGGTCGTCGGCGAGGCGGGCAACGGGAAGCGGGCGGTCGAGACGGTGCTGGACTGCGAGCCCGACGTCGTCACGATGGACGTGAAGATGCCCGGGATGGGCGGCATCGAGGCCGTCGAGCGGATCATGGCCGAGCGGCCGACGCCGATCCTGATGCTCAGCCGCTACACTGAGGCGGGCGCGGAGACGAGCCTCAAGGCGCTGTCGGCGGGGGCAGTTGAGTTCTTCCACAAACCCGACGGCGAGGTGTCGCCCTCGCTGGTCCAGTACGCCGACGACCTCGTCGAGACGGTTCGGGTCGTCGCCGACGCCGACGTCACTGCCCGGGTCGGGACGACGGCCCGCGACGGGGCAGCGTTGTTCCCGGAGTCGGCGGCGGAGTCGTCGCCGACGGTAGTTCCCGAGGTCGAGACGCCCGCGGGGCTCCCGCCGACGCTGGTGATCGCAGCCTCGACCGGGGGACCGCCGACCGTCGAGTCGATCCTGTCGGCGCTGCCGGGGACCGCCGGCCTGCGGGTGTTGGTCGTCCAGCACATGCCCGGGCAGTTCACCGGCCGGTTCGCCGAACGGCTCGACGAGCACTGCGAGCTCGCCGTCCGCGAGTCGGCACCGAATGACCGGCTCGGCCCGAACGAGGCCGTCGTCGCGAAGGGGGAGTACCACACCGAGGTGGCCGACGGCAGCGGCGAGATGCTGGCGCTTTCGCTCACCGAGGAGCCGCCGGTCCACAGCGTCCGGCCGGCCGCCGACGTGACGCTGGGCTCGGTCGCCGATGCTGTTTCCGGCCCGCTGCTCGCGGTGGTGCTGTCAGGGATGGGCCGCGATGGGGCTGCAGGACTGGAGCGGATCGCCGAGGCCGGCGGGACCACGATCGTTCAGGACCCCGAGGAGGCCCGGATCACCTCGATGCCCGAGCGCGCGATCGAGACGGGTGTGGTGGACCATGTGCTGCCTGCCGCTGATATTCCCGAGTGTATCCTGACGTCGGTTCGTGAGATGGCCTAGTTCTGGTTGGTTCGCTAGGAACTGTCGTTGCAGCTACTGTCAAAGCTATATCGCTGAAAGCCCCTGCTGGCTCGACCCTCCGGGGCTTGCTGCGCTCCTCGCTCCGCTGCGGTGCTCATCCCTCGCGCTGACGGCTCGCGGCCCTGCTCGCGGGTCACTTCGCTCCCCGCTCACTGTCCGAGGGCTCCCGGTGGTCGCCCTCGCTTTCCGGGCACGCGAGCCAGACCGCGCCGCGCTCCACGTGGCCGGGAGCGCGTGGCCGAGCAGTAGCGAGGTCGACCGAAGGAGACCTCGAACAGCGAGCGGGGAACGAAGTGACCCGTGAGCCGCGAGGCCCGCGCGTGCCGGAAGACGGAGTCTCCCGAACCTCGCGGCGGAGCCGCGAGAACCCGGGGAAGGGCAGGCGCGGTGCGGTTGGGCGGGACTGAAAGGGGCTGCCCGCTCGATCCATCCCGGACGCAGTAAGTAACGCAGGGAGCGAAGCGACCGAGTAACACAGCAAGTCCCGGATGGTCGAGCGGGCAGGGGCTTTCTACACCACTGCGACGACGGTAGCGGTTCTTCCAGTTCATAGCGAGCGGGCAGGGGCTTTCTGCACAACTGCGACTGCAATTACGCATCTGGCACTAGTTCCTAGCCAGTCACTCGATACGAGCATCAACAACGACGTGGGCGACACCCTCGCTGTAGCCTTTCACCTGCCGAGTGTCCAGCACCTCCACCTCCCGGCCCACCGCCTCGGCAGCCTCCTCCAGCCGCGAAATCGGCCGGTCGGGCACCAGTGCCTCGGGGGTCGCCTCGTGCATGTGGAGTATTCCACCTGGCGCCAGCACGGCGAGCGCGCTGTCGAGGTACTCGTGGGCGTCGTAGTAGCCCATCACAATCCGTTCGAACGCGAACGGGGTGCCGTCACCGTCCCTGTCTCCACCGTCACCTTCCACAGCTTCGATCCCCCCGGCGATTACGTCCCGACAGTCCGCGCGGTACGTTTCGACGGTCTCCTGGACGCCGTTGCGGACGACGTTCTCGACGAGGTACTCGAACGAGGCAGGATTCCGTTCGACCGCGGTCACCCGCGCGCCGGCGCGGGCCATCGGCAGCGTGAAGTAGCCGATGCCGGCGAACATGTCCAGCACGCGCTCGTCGGCGGCGACCACCTCGCCCATCCGGGCGCGCTCGGCCTTGTTGCCCGGCGAGAACATCACCGACGCGAGGTCCAGCGCGTAGGTCGTCCCGTGCTCGCGGTGGACTGTCTCGGTGTCGCCCTCGCCGGCGAGCACCGTCACGCTCGGCTCGCGATGTTCGCCGTCGATGCCCTCGCGGGCCAGCACGGTGTCGGCCTCGCCGTGCATCGCCAGCAACGCCTCGCCGACTTCTTCCGGGCGGGGCGCGTCGCCCACCTTCACGAGGACGACGCTGCCGATGACCGCCCAGGAGCCGGGCGCGCGGTCGAGTTCGTCGTCGCTCCACCCGCGCTCGCGGAGGTGATCGGCGAGCGTCCGCAGGCGCGGCTCGCCGGTATCGCGGATCACCTCCAGGACGGCCGTCTCCGCCGGCGGCGCCGTCACGGGGATGGCGACAGTCCCGGACCCGCACTCGTAGACGCTACGGTCGTCGTCGTAGACGCCCTCCGCGCGGAGCGACCCGATGGCCGCCTGCGCGCGGGGCTTCTCGACGACCGCCGACAGCGGCCGGTCGTTCATGCTGTCTCTGGTCGGGCCCGGGATCGCTTATACCCTGCGACAGCAGGAACGACCAACCGCCGAAATGACAATTTCTAAATAAAATAAACTGGCATACAAGCGTATGGACCTGGAGCGACGGGAGTTCGTCGCCGCTGGGCATCGAGCACATCCGGTTCACGTCGGAGGCGCCCGTCGAACCTTTCTTGTCCGTGCCCGGACCACTGTCGTATATGAGCACGTTCGACGCCGGCGACGTCACGCTCGAACAGGTCCGGGAGTACGTCTGGGAGATTCCACAGGAGGGTGAGATGCGCGTCCCGGCGCGCGTCCTCGCCAGCGAGAGTCTGCTGGAGGAGATTAAAGAGGACAAGACGCTCCAGCAGCTCAAGAACACGACGCACCTCCCCGGTATCCGGAAGTACGCCATCTGCATGCCCGACGGCCACCAGGGGTACGGCTTCCCCGTCGGCGGCGTCGCCGGCATCGACGCCGAAAACGGCTGTATTAGCCCCGGAGCGGTCGGCTACGACATCAACTGCTTGCCGGGCGACACAGCGGTGCGACTCCCGTTCGGACGTCGACTGCCGATCGCGGATCTGAAAGAACGGTTCGAGGATGAACGAGCAATGGTGGCCGGTGACACACTCACAGATTCGAAGATCCAGCTGTTCACCGAATCCGGCGAGAAGCCAGTCTACGAACTGACGACCGAGACGGGCGAGCGCATCGAAGCGACCGGCGATCATCCGTTCCGCACGCCCGAGGGCATGGTCGAACTCGACGAACTGGCGCCCGGTGACACTGTCCACGTCCAGCCGTTCGAAGGGCTCGAACACGAGGAACCGGCGGACGTGACCCTGCTGACTGAAGAGGACTTCGCCGACCAGAACCATCAGATCAGGCGCGTCCTGCGGGAACGTGACGTGCTGCCGCTCTCGACGGCTGACGGGACGTTCAACCGCCTCCTCACGGTGATCGGCTTCTTTACCGGGGACGGCTCGTTCGGTGGTGAAGGGCAGACGTGGTTCTACGGCGAGCCGCGTGATCTCGAACGGATCCGTGACGACATCCGGGAGATCGGATTCAAACCGTCCAAGATCTACAGCCGCGATCGTGACCACGAGATCGACGGGAAGACGTTCGAAGCGACCGAGTACAGTTTCAAGACGACCTCGAAGGCGTTCCGGCTGCTTCTCGGGAAACTCGGCGCACCGATCGGCGAGAAACTCACCGCCGGTTTCGAGACGCCGTGGTACTTCGAGCACCTCACGGACTGGCAGAAAGCGCTGTACTACGGGGCGTACTTCGGTGCAGAGATGAGCGCCCCGGCGGCACAGCACGACAAGAACCTCTACTGTCCGAAAGTCTCGCAGAACCGGTCTGTCGAGACGGCGGATGCGGGCAGGAGGTTCCTCGAGGACGTGGCAACGTTCCTCGAAGGGATCGGTATCGAGACGAACACGATCGAGTGTTTTGAGACGGATGCGAACCGGAACCACGACGTCCTCCGGCTCAGACTCGGGATCAAAAACGACACGGAGAACCTGCTCAGGTTCTTCTCGACGGTCGGCTATCGCTACAACGAGGCCAAACAGCGAAAAGCGATCAAGGCGATCCAGTATCTCAAGACCAAAGAACGGGAGATTCAGCGGCGGGAAGAAATCGCCTCTAAAGCGCGCGCACTCACCGACGGCGGCACGAAGCCGAAGGAGATCAAGACGGCGTTCGACATCAGCGACCGCTTCATCGAACGGAGCCTCTGGAGCGAGCGCGACGGGCGACCGCGGCCCGGCGCTGAGTTCCCGGGGTTCGAGGAGTTCTGCGAACACTGTTCGGTCGGGGAAGATATGACCGTCGCAGCGGAGATCGAGACGATCGAACCGATCGGAACGAAGCCGGTCTACGACATCGGTGTCGAACACGACGCACACAACTTCCTCGCCGACGAGTTCGTCGTCTCGAACTGCGGCGTCCGGATGATGAAAACGAACCTCACCTACGACGACGTGCAGGGCCGCGAGGAGGAGCTCGTCGAGGCGCTGTTTGCGAACGTGCCCTCGGGGCTGGGCGGCGGCGGCATCTTCGAGGGGTCGCAGGCGGACGTCGAGGCGATCCTCGAACGGGGCGTCGACTGGGCGCTGGAGCAGGGCTGGGCGGTCGAGTCCGACCTCGCCCACTGCGAGGACGAAGGCTACCGGCCCGAGGCGGATGCATCGAAGGTCTCCCAGAAGGCGAAGGATCGGGGGCGCAACCAGGTCGGGAGCCTCGGCAGCGGCAACCACTTCCTGGAGGTCCAGCGCGTGACCGACGTGTACCGCGAGGACGTCGCCGCCGAGTTCGGCCTCGAGGAGGAACAGATCGTCGTCCTGGTCCACTGTGGCTCGCGGGGACTGGGCCACCAGGTGTGTACGGACTACCTGCGGGAGATCGAAGGGACCCACCAGGGGCTGCTGAACCAGCTGCCGGACAAGGAGCTTGCGGCCGCGCCGGCGGGGTCACAGCTCGCCGAGGACTACTACGAGGCGATGTGCGCGGCGATCAACTTCGCGTGGGTGAACCGCCAGCTGATCATGCACCGGACGCGGCAGGTGTTCGAGAAGGTGTTCGACCGCTCGCAGGAGGCCATGGCGATGGAGCTGCTGTACGACGTGGCCCACAACATCGCCAAGAAGGAGGTCCACGACGTCGAGGGTGAGGGTCGGGAGCTGTTCGTCCACCGGAAGGGCGCGACGCGGGCGTTCCCCGCGGGCCGGCCGGAGCTACCGCCCGCCTACAGCGACGTCGGCCAGCCGATCATCATCCCCGGCAGCATGGGCGCGGGCAGCTACGTCCTGCGGGGCGGCGAGCAGTCGATGGCCGAGACGTTCGGCTCGACGGCCCACGGCGCCGGCCGGCTGATGTCCCGGACGCAGGCGAAAAACGAGTTCTGGGGCGGCGACGTCCAGGACGACCTGCGCGAACAGCAGCACGTCTACGTGAAAGCCCAGAGCGGCGCGACCGTCGCGGAAGAGGCCCCCGGCGTGTACAAGGACGTTGACGAGGTCGTCCGGGTGTCCGACGCGCTCGGCATCGGCGACCGCGTCGCACGCACCTACCCGGTGTGTAACATCAAGGGGTAGGCGCCACCGTTACAAACGCCTACAAAGGAGAGCAGTTGATGAATCCGTCCGTATCGATACGTTTGGGCACATAGCACTCATAGCAACGATTATTCGACTTTCGCGAACGGTGTAGGGTATGTCACGCGATGATCTGCGGAGGCGGACAGTGTTAGGGATGGTCGCCGGCGTGGGAGCCGCGGCCGCGACTGGCGTCGGACACGCCGACCGAGGACTGTGGCAGGACGACCCGGAGGGCAAAGGCATCGTGCTGGAGAAGATCGGAGGGCACAGCACGGGCGTTTTCGCCGGCGATGCCGCGGAGATTCCGGCGTACGATCCCGAAACCGAACGGGTGTTCGTCGTCAACGCCGGCGCGGGTGCGGTGAACGTCCTCGACGCATCCGAGCCGACCGACCCCACGATGGTCGCGACGCTCGAGACGAGCGAGCAGTTCGCCGACGCCGGTGCCACCAACAGCGTCGCGGTCGCCGACGGGGCGCTGGCAGTCGCCGTCGCAGCCAAAGCCCAACAGAAGTCCGGACGGATCCTCTTCTACGATACTGACACGCTCGCGTTCATCGCGTCGGTGACGGTCGGCGCCCTGCCCGACTACGTGACGTTCTCGCCGGACGGACGCTACCTTCTGAGCGCCGACGAGGGTGAACCGGGCGACGACTACGATGCCGACCCCGAAAGCGGGATCAGCATCGTCGACCTCTCCGCTGGGTTCGACGAGGCGACGGTCCGCACCGCCGGATTCGAAGCGTTCGACGACCAGCGGGAGCAGCTCATCGCGGATGGGGTCCGGATCTTTGGCCGCAACGAGGACCGGACCTCGACGGTCGCCGAGGACCTCGAACCCGAGGCGATCACCGTCGGTCGCGACTCGGAGACGGCCTGGGTCACTCTCCAGGAGAACAACGCACTCGCCGTCGTCAACCTGGAACCCGCCGAGGTGACCGACGTCGTTGCGCTCGGCTACAAGGACTTCTCCGAACCGGGCAACGGCCTCGACACGGTCGACGACGGCGCCATCGACATCCGGCCGGAGCCCGTGTTCGGGATGTACCAGCCGGACGACATCGCCTCCTTCACCGTCGACGGGGAAAGCTACGTCGTCACGCCCGCGGAGGGTGACGCCCGCGAGTACGACGGCCTGACGGCGGCGACGGAGATCGAGGTCGACGACAGGGAAGAGGACGGGGAGATCGTGACCGTCGGTGAACTCCGCGAGGCGGACCGGCTCGCCGACCCCGACGCCGTTCCAGCACGTCTCGACGGACTGGAGGTGACGGCGTATCCCCCGTTCGTCGACGGGCAACCTGAGGAGTACGAGGAGCTCTACGCGTTCGGCGGGCGATCGTTCGCGATCTGGACCGCCGAGGGCGACCTCGTATTCGAGAGCGGCAACGACTTCGAGACGACGATCGCCGAGCAGTACCCGGAGTTTTTCAACTCCGACGACGACGAGAACGGCCTCGACGAGGAGAGCGCGGCCAGCGGCCCCGAACCCGAGGGCGTCGCCGTCGGCACCGTGGCGGGCCGCACGTACGCGTTCATCGGCATCGAGGAGATGGGCGGTGTGATGGTCTATGACGTGTCCGATCCCGGTGACCCCGGGTTCGTCCAGTACCGCAACACGCGCGATTTCAGCGTCGATCCGGAGGACGACATCGATGAGGGCGACCAACCCGCTGATGCCGCCGGTGATCTCGGCCCCGAAGGACTGACGTTCGTTGCCGCAGCCGACAGCCCCATCGACGACGCGCTGCTGATCGTCGGCTTCGAGACCAGCGGCACGACGGGAATCTTCCGCATCAAAGACGCCCCGCCGGCGGTCGTCGGCGACAGCGTTCCGCGTGACCTTGACGGCGACGGCCTCTACGAGGACGTCGACGGCGACGGCGAGTTCACGATCAGCGACGTCCAGCTGTTCTTCCAGAACTACCAGTCCGAGGTGGTGCAGAACAACGCCGAGTTTTTCAATTTCAGCGGGTCCGATTCGTCAGAGGTGAGTATCAGCGACGTTCAGGTCCTGTTCCAGTTGTACACGGAACAGTAGCGGCACCGAGTCAGCTACCCACGAGTAAAACTCGTGAATACGGTCGTGCGTGATTATTTTCAGCACTGGGGCCCAATATCGCTGGTTTCACGGGCTGAAACGCCCAACACGCGATTCCATAGCGGACTCGCCTTCGAAACAGGTTAGAGGAACAGCCTCCAATGACGGGTATGGCGGAGCACGACGCGGCGATCCTCATCAGACGGCGCTACGAAACGAACGTGAAACTATGAGCTTCCAGGACAACACCACGGAATCGACCGAACCGTCGACTGACTCTGTCGTCGAACCGACCGCCGGCGTCGGGGGGACCGGGACGACCCCCGAAGCCGAGACCATCATCGAATCGCGCGACCTCAACGTCTACTACAACGACGCACAGGCGCTGCAGGACGTCTCCATGGAGATTCCCGAACAGCAGGTGACGGCGCTGATCGGTCCCTCGGGCTGTGGGAAGTCGACGTATCTCCGGTGTCTCAACCGCATGAACGACCTCATCGACGCCGCCCGCGTCGAGGGCGAGGTCCGCTTCCGCGGGAAGAATGTCTACGACGACGACGTCGACCCCGTGGCGCTGCGGCGCAAGATCGGCATGGTGTTCCAGGAGCCGAACCCCTTCCCCAAGAGCATCTATGACAACGTCGCCTACGGCCTGCGCGTCCAGGGCAAAGACGACGACCTCGACGAGAAGGTCGAGACGGCGCTGCGCCGCGCCGCGCTGTGGGAGGAGGTCAAAGATCAACTGGACTCCTCGGGGCTGGACCTCTCGGGTGGCCAGCAACAGCGGCTCTGCATCGCCCGCGCGATCGCGGCCGACCCCGAGGTGGTGCTGATGGACGAGCCCGCCTCGGCGCTGGACCCGATCGCCACCTCGAAGATCGAGGACCTGATCGACGACCTTGCCAGCGAGTACACCGTCGTAATCGTCACCCACAACATGCAGCAGGCCGCCCGCATCTCCGATCAGACCGCGGTGTTTCTCACCGGCGGCGAACTCGTGGAGTTCGACGACACCTCCAAGATCTTCGAGAACCCCGAGGATCAGCGCGTCGAGGACTACATCACCGGGAAGTTCGGGTAACCGAATCTGTTCTGGGAGCGCCTTCGCCCCCTGTGTCTGCCGGCTACCCTCTCATCTGCATTGCTGCCGACGGGTCACCGGCCAAGGTTCTCTTATCGAGACGACGGCGAGGAGCGACACCCGTAAACCGAATCAGGCCCAAGCACCGGTAATGACCGACGCTCCCGGGGACCATCCGGTCGTGCTGTTCGACGGCGTCTGCAACCTCTGTGCCGGGACGGTGCAGTTTCTCATCCGTCACGATCCCGAAGGGCGGTTCCGCTTCGCGCCGCTGCAGTCCGCGGTCGCCCAGGACCTGCTGGCCGAGCGCGGCCTGGAGAACCACGACCTCGATTCGATCGTACTGATCGAGGGCGATGAGACGTACGTCAAGTCCGGCGCCGCGATCCGGATCGGGGTGTTGCTCGGCGGCGTCTACCGCCTGCTCGGCCCGGCGAAATACCTCCCGCGGTTCCTCCGGGACGCAGTGTACGACCTCGTCGCCAAGTACCGCTACCGCGTGTTCGGCAAGCGCGACAGCTGCATGATGCCCACCGAGGAGAACAGACGACGGTTCCTCGCTGGCGGCCCCGGCGGGGACCCGGCGGACGAGGGCAGCACCACGGCAGCCGTCGAGAGCGACTGATTCTCCGCCCCGCATGGACGAGCACGTATGCAGGCGAACGCGCGAAGCCGGAGCGGTTAACCGCCAGCCAGCCCGAGAGCCGGTATGCTCTCGTTCATCGGGCTGGGGCTGTATGACGAGCGCTCGATCACTCTCAGGGGACGGGACGCGCTTGAATCGGCGGACGCCGCCTTCGCGGAATGGTACACCAGCCGGCTGTCGGGCACCAGCGTCGACCGCCTCGAAGTGCTCCACGGGATCGAGATCGAGGTCCGGGACCGCGCGGGCGTCGAACAGCATCCCGAACCGATCCTTGACGCCGCCGAGGAGGGCCACGCCGCCTTTCTCACCGCCGGCGACACGATGATCTCGACGACCCACGTCGACCTTCGGCTGCGCGCCCACGAGCGCGGCATCGACACCCGCGTGATCCACGGGACGACCGCCCAGACCGCCGCGAGTTCGCTTACCGCCCTCCAGAACTACCGCTTCGGCAAGGCCACGACGCTGCCGTTCCCGGAGACCCACGGCGGCGTCCCCGACAGCGTGATCGACACGGTCGAGGCAAACCGCGACCGGGACCTCCACACCCTGGTGTACCTCGACATCGACGGCGAGAACGAGCGGTTCCTGACCGGCGACCGCGCAGCCGACCTGTTGGCCGACCCACTCGGGGACCCGCTGGGCGTCGTCGTCGGCCAGGCCGGCAGCGACGACCCGACTGTTCGCGCCGACCGCCTCTCGACGCTCGCCGACGAGTCGTTCGGTCCGCCGCTGCACCTGCTCGTCCTCCCCGGTGATCCCCACCCGCTCGAACGCGAGGCGCTCGTCGAACTCGCCGGCACACCGGACGGCATCTGATTAGTCCGCCGCCGGCGCCGGCGACTCCTCGTCGACGTTCAGCGCCGCCGCGAGGTCGTACTCCTCGCCGGTGACCAGGTACAGCACCTCCTCGACCGGCTGCATCACCTCCGGGAGTTCGCGGACGACCAGCCAGAAGATGACGAGCATTGCGATCACCGAGCCGATCTGTGCGAGGATCCGGTCGGCCCAGAGGTACGAGACCCGGAGGTAGTTGTCGGCGCCGAACAGGAGCATGGTGGCGTCCGGGAACAGGTGCATCTTCTGGTAGCCGTAGTTCACCGCGATGAACACGTTGCGGACGATGTTGAGCACGTAGATGATCGGCAGGGCGATCGCCAGCGCCTTCAGCTTCCGGCGGGGCGGCGCCCGGACGGCCGTGACCAGCCCGCCCATGACCGCCATGCTCCCGATGCCCGTACACGCGACGATGATCGAGTAGGTGATCCGGTAGCCGTCGCCGAAGAAAACGAACGTGTTCTCGAAGGCGTTGTCCTTGGGGATCTCGTCGTCGGGGCCCACACCCGACATGTGCGACAGCTCGGAGAGCTCCGCCACGACTGGCGGGTCGTACCCCAACAGCGACAGTCCCCAGGCCGTCTGGTCGGTCACGGTCAGGATGAGCCACTCCCGGACCGGCGTGATCGCCACGACCGGGACGTAGATCAGCCCCATGAACGCGATGGCGCGCGACAGCGTGAACAGCGAGTCCCGCCCGCTGGCGAACTCGCGGGCGACCAGCACCGCCAGCGGCGCCGCGATAAGCGCCCCGACGCCTTTCACGAAGCTGTCGTCGACGACCAGCCACGGGTACACCATCGTCAGCCAGAAGCCGCTGAACAGCAGCCACGCCAGCACGAACACCGGCTGCGACCGGTCGCGGTCGACGTACTCCAGCCCGACCGCGAACAGAAACAGCGCGAACGTCAGCCAGCCAAGCGGTTGTGCGACCGCCGATACCGTCGCGATCGCGTCCCCAAGCTGGCCGAGCATGCCATACTGTAGGGGCGATGCGAACTATATGCTTTGCTGTTTCCCGACTCCCGCACACGAACGGCGCCCTCGGACGGCGTCGCTACTCGGCGGGTAGCGCGCGAAAAAATGGAAACCGTCGGCGAACCGGATCGCTCCGGTAGTTAGCTGTCGAACCGGCGACGGGCCGCGAGCAGCGCAACGCCCATGAAGGCGAGCAGCGCGATCACGACACCGAAGCCAGCACCGTCGTCGCTGTCTGCAGGCGTGCTCTCCGTCGGCGTCGTCTCCGTCGGCGTCGTCTCCGTCGGCGTCGAACCCTGACCGATGGTCAGCGAGCCCTGCGTGTCGTCATCCCCGGCGGAGATGCCGTGGATGTACGTGCCGGGCTCGAGGTCGCCAGTGTTGACGTCGAAGGACACTTCCTCGGACGCGCCGCCAGCCAGCGTCACGCTCTGGGAGTCGACTTCCTCACCGTCGAGGGTGAGGGCGACGTCCGTCGAGCCTTCGAGGTCGCCCTCGTTGGTGACGGTCGCCGACACGGTGATCGTCTCACCGGGCTCGTCGAGTTCGGCGCTCTGCGGGTCGAGTTCGCTGACGCTGAACTCAGCGTCGTCCTGTTCCTCGATAATGATCTCTGCGGTGCGCTCGCCGTTCGGGTACGCCTGTCCGCCGGCGACCATCGCGACCGCAGTGACTTCCTGGTTCTCTGTGATGTCCTCGTCGAGCGAGATCGCGATCCGCGACTGCGCCGAGTCGTTCGACGTGATCACGTCGCTCGTGCCCAGGACGTTCCCGCTGGAGTCCTGGATCTCGATGACGCTGTCGTACGGAGCCTGGAAGCTCTGCACGATGACCGACTGGCCACCGGAGGGCTGGTCCTCGAAGGTGAACTCCTGCACCTCGCGGACCTCACCGACGGAGCCGGGCACCGGGGCCGGGTCCGCGCC
Source organism: Halobacteriales archaeon QS_4_66_20 (assembly GCA_003021015.1). Taxonomy (GTDB): domain Archaea; phylum Halobacteriota; class Halobacteria; order Halobacteriales; family Haloarculaceae; genus Halovenus. The sequence continues at coordinate 14,625 of PXRK01000062.1, forward strand.
AGCCGGCGTCGTGAAGTACGTCAGCTGGCCGGCGGAGCCGGTCCGGCGGATCGTCAGCTCGAAGCTCGTGCCGACATCGAACTCAGCGAAGTCCTCGGTGATCGTCCAGCGGTTCATCGACTCGTTTTCCACGTACTCGGGGAAGACCGTCGGGTTCTGCTTGAAGAACGGCGGGTCCTCCGCGGGCGTGGTCGCCAGGTTGATCGTCAGGTTCGTCCCTGCGGCAACCGTGGTGTTGCCGCTGATCTCGATGCCGTCCTCCTGCGGGACGACGAGGATCGGGTCGGCGCCATCGACGAACGCCTCACCGCGGACGAAGTCCCAGTTGCTGACGGAGTCGACGAAGCCGTTCTCCATCTGGCCGTTGGCCGGGACGTTCGGCTGCCGGGCGTCGCTGGTGTCCAGGATGAACGTACTGTTGAACTCCTGGGGCGTGGTCAGCGGCGCGTCCTCGGAGGTGTACAGCACGTCGACGTCCGGATCGTCTACCGCTTCGCTCGGCGTCATGTCGTTCGGCACGGACGGCAGCCAGAGTTCCTCGACGCTGAGGTCCGTTCCGGGGTTGAGCCGGATCGGGATGTAGTACTTCTCGAGGTTGCCGCTGTCGTCGGTACCAGCGACGACGCCGGTCGTCGCCTGCTGGATGTCGATGGCCAGCGGCGTGACCGCTTCGTTCGGTTCGATCCGGTTCTGGACGCTCTGGTTGGTCTCCTGGGTCCTGATGCTGAAGTCGATCAGGCTGTCCTCGCCGTTGCGATCCGTCAGGTTCTGCGCGGCGAAGAACTCCTCAGTGACCAGGTGGTCGTCCTCGCGGTCGAGGAAGTCGTCGACGTCGAGGTCATCGTCCTGCAGCACGGCCTCGTGCATGATGCCTTCGAGCCCCGTCACGTCGGCTTCGAGCACCATGAAGTCCCGGGCGGCGATCTGTCCGTCGGCCGGGGTGATGATGCCGTCCTCGACGAGCTGGGTGACGTCCTCCTCGAGCTCGGGTTCGATCTCGTTCTCACCGATGCCGGGTGCAGTCCAGAGGTTGACCCCCTCGCTGCTGCCCGGCTGGATGCGGGCGATCGAGCGGTCGTTGAGGAACTGATCCTCGGCCTTGTATGACTCCTCGCCGCTGGTGGTCACCAGGTCGTAGGCCTGCGGGAAGACGACCGCGCCGCCCTGGGAGCCACCCTCGATGTCGAGGCTCGGCCCGTGGGCGACTGCCTGGCCGACGAGTCCGGTGTTCTCATCCAGGGTGAAGAAGCCGTGGTTGCGGTTGTCGTCCGTGTTGACGACTTCCCCGTCTTCGGTGTACGCACCGTCACCGATCTGGAACGTGTTCAGGTAGATCGTCGCAGTCCCGTCCTCATCGAGGTCACGCACCGTGACGTTGATCTCGAGGTTCTGCGGACTGCTCCGGTCACCGAACGTCAGCGTTCCAGTCCGGGTGTTCTCGAATTCGAGTTCGATCGGGATGATGTCACCGCGTGCGAACGAGTCGTCCTCGGGCACGGGCGACGCGACCGTGACTTTCTCGTCAGGCGCCTCGACGACCGAGAACGAGACCGGGTCAAGCGCGACCTCGGACTCGTCGTGCTGGACGACTGCGAAGTAGTCGTCGATGCCTTCGAGATACTCGGTCGCGTTGGTGCGGACCGTCGCCGATCCGTCTCCGGCGAGGTTGTCCTGCTCGGAGTGCAGGAAGTTGAAGTTGTCGTCGAAGAAGAACGTCGTAACGGTCCCACCGCTCGTGTCTTCGGAGGTGACCTCGAGCTCGACGTCCTGGTTCTCGACGTACTCGTCTTCAGCCGTCACGTTGAGGTTCAGCGGATCAACGTCGAGGATCGAGACGTTCTGCGTCCCGCGGAAGTCGACGAGGTACCGCTGGTTCGCGTCGAGCTGACCGGTGTCGAAGTTCTTCACGGTACCGGGTGCGGAACCGATGCGGGTGACCCGCTGGCCGCGGACGACCTGGTCGGGCTCGCCGGCCTGGCTTTCGACCTCGTACTCCCAGATCGAGAGCTCGTCGGTGTTCTGGGGGACCTGGAACGTGATGATCTGGTCCTGCCAGATGCGGAACGCACCGCTGCCGCCCTGACGGGTCGGCTGGACGTTCTCTGCGAGGACCTCCTCGCTGAGGTCGAACTCGCCGTCCGCACCGGAGATGGCGGTCGCACCGCGGTCAGTCAGCCGGTAGAAGGCGTCGTCGCCGACGCCGCCGATCTCGGCGACGTGGCGCACGCTGGCGTCACCGCCCGAGGGGTCGATGGACGTTTCTTCGGGGTCCACTGTCCACTCGACAGTGATCTCCTGCGTGCTCGCGATGACGTCACCGGTCTGGGCGGTGTCGAACGTGATCGCGAGTTCGCCGACACCGTTGCGGACTTCGGTGTTGGTCACGGCGCCGGCAAGCGGGCCGTCGGAGGCGATGTTGAAGTCGTTTGCAATGACGTTTGCATCGGCCGTCTCGGAGTAGTCGATGAGCAGCGTTTCAGTGCCGGTGTTGCCGGCGACGTCGAGGGTTACCTCGAGCTGCTGTGTCGGGTTGCCCTCACTGAACAGCTGGATGTTGTCCTGGTCGAAATCGGCCGCACTGAAGTGCTGGGCCTGGCTGTCGACCAGCGTCCGATCGTTCGGATCGACGCTGAAGTCCAGGACGCTGGTTTCGGTCACGTCGCGGTCAGGCTCGCTGACCGTGACGTTCGAGCCGTTTTCGCTATCGACGTCGTAACTGTTAGCGTCATCGGTATTGTCGTTGATCTCGCTGACCGACACGCTCAGGGAGCTTTCGCCCTCAACGTCGGCAGCAGCGACGTCGATCTCGGCGAGCGTCGCGCTGGACTGTGCGTCGAACTGCACCAGACCGGAGAAGCTGACGGAGCTACCGTCGTCAGCCACGTCGGTCTCGAACACGCCTGCAGACGTCTGGAACGCTCTCGCGTCCTCGATCGTCAGCAGGGATGTGTCATCGGACTGCACCTCGATGGTGTAGGATCCGATGCCACTTGTCGCACCTTCAACTACCAGTTCGAATGTCTGTTCTTCTCCGGGTATGATCTCCCCGTCCGATGGCTGGAGCGAAACGTCAACGCTCTCTGACTGTGCCCCCGCCGGGAATACGGCAAAGGCAAACACGGATCCAACCATCAGGACCGTGAGGAAGATCGATAGTATCTTTTCGTTATTCATAGTTTGCTTTGATTTCCCGATTGCAGTCGGGGGGAACGGCTACTAACTGTTCCCCGTCGGGTTTCCATTCAACCACATTGGTTAAGTACTTTGTGTATTCGGTAAAGTGTAATAGCGCTGGCACCAGCTGCGTCGCCGCTTCTGTTAACTTTCCCAAAGACGGCTTCAGCACCACGTTCTCGTCACTTCGTCATCGATTACCAGAAGGTGTATTTCCTGATACACCCGGGCAGTGATCGAAACTCCGAGGGGTGGGTATATGAATGTCGTTCGTGTCAGTGATGTGTCCGGAGACCAGTTTCAGCGGTAGCGGTGCAGGGCGCGGAGCCCCCTCCTTCAAGCGCGAGCCGAGCGGTAGGGAGGGGCTGTGTAACTGTTACAGAATCCAGTATCTATAAGTAACTACCAGTAGTAAATAGTACCAAGAGGATGCCACGCTCGTACTCGATTGGCGAGTTTGCGGACGAACTCGGTGTTCATGTTCAAACAGTCAAACGCTGGTGTCGCAACGACGATATTGACTACACTCGGACACCGGGCGGTGAACGGCGGATTCCGCACCGCGAACTCCGCCGACTTGCGGGTGATACTTGTCCAACAGACCGTGTTGCACTCTACGCTCGCGTTTCCAGCCACGGCCAGAAAGAAAACGGCGATCTTGACCGCCAGCTTGATATACTGAAAGACTATGCTCACGAGCACGGCTGGAGCGTCGAAAACACCTATACTGACGTTGGCAGTGGACTCAACGAAGACCGCCGTGGCCTCGACTCGCTCCTTGATGACGTGCAGGACGCCGAGTACGGACGGATTCTCGCCACCTACGAAGATCGACTCACTCGCTTTGGCTTTTCGTATCTTGAGCGGTATTTTGAATGCTACGGTGTCACCATCACCGTCATCAAAGACGAGACGGACAAATCGGCACAGGAAGAACTCGTTGACGACCTCATCAAGCTCGTCGCCAGCTTCAGCGGCAAACTCTACGGAATGCGATCCTCGAAAAAACAACAGGTCGTCAACACCGTTGAATCCGAGGTGAACCCTGATGAGTGACCACCTGTCACTCCCGATTCGCCTGCCAGACGAGGATGCTGACAAGTTTGAACGACTGGAAACACTCACTCGGAGTGTCGCTACTCACGTCCTCAAAGACCACTGGATGCCAGCTCATCTCGACGGGATTGCTGACTCCTCACATCAGGCGTGGAAATACTTTGATGAGCACGAGCCGTTCGTGGAACTTGACCTGTATCTGCCCTCCCGGTTTCGACGCTGTATCTTGCAGAAAGTCGGTGAAACCATCCGCAGTCACGCCGACCGACGAGACGCCTTTCAATCCATCCAGAACGTACTACCCGACCACAAAATCCGACGTATTCACCGCCGTCGCATCAAAGACCAACTCTGGGACGGTGGCAACTACCTTTCATCGGGCTACGTTGACATTCTCATCGACCAACTCAACAGCTATTACGACCGCCACGGTACGTATCCAGACACATACTTCGAGATGCAAGACTGTCCAGCGTATGACAGCGGTGTGCTCCCGTTCTCTGCTGACGACGGGCCAACCAGCGGGCAAGCCGTCAACTACCAGTACGACAGCGACACCGAGACGCTGACGGTACGCATCAAGACACCGGACACACGTTCGCCCGAGACACGAGGTGACTGGTCGTGGATTGAGTACGAGCGTGACAGCTACGAAGCGTTCCACGACCTGCTCACTCACGGAGATCTCTCGGCTCCCGAGTTCCAGCCCTCCCGTCGCAAGAACGGTGACACCTACTACGAACTTTCGTTCCCCGTCGAAGTCGAACACATAGAGGTGACTGACGGCACCGACTGCGTTCTGGCACTCGACGCCGGAATGCGGAAAGACATGACTGCTGTGGTGGTTACTGATAACGGCGAGCAACTGTCCACACCACATTTCATCCAGTTCACTGACCGCGACGGGATGCGACGACTTCACCGCGAGCGCACCCAACTGAACGACCGTCTTTCAGCGTTACGTCGGAATAGTCACGCCCATACTGACGAGTTCAGACACATCCACAGCGAGTACGAACGGGTGAACAGCAAACTCCAGCACAAGCGCGAGCAGTTGGCACACGACGTAGCGAACCAAGTTCTTGCACTCGCACTTCGGTACGACGTGGACGCAATTGTTCACGAGGATTTGCGGTCACTCTCACCACCGCGTGGCGAAGGCACATTATCGTGGGAGTTGTCGTCGTGGGCGCGCCGAGACATCATCGAGAATATCGAGTATCGGGCAGAGTGTGCTGGACTCGCTGTTGAGCGAGTCTACCCACAGGGAACAAGTCGGTCGTGTCCCCGGTGTGGTGCGACCGGCCACACCTGCAAGTCGCCTGACCATCACGAAGAGTTGTGGTGGGGTGGACATTTCCGGTGTGACAACGCCCGGTGTGGCTTCGAGGGCGACCGAGACTACATCGGGGCACTGAACGTGGCCCGCGTGTTCTTCAGCGACGGCGACAGCATAGACCACGGTTCTCCATCCTCCTACACGGGGGATTTCGAAACCGTGCTAGCTAGCCGTTCCGCTGGCACGCGGCTCACGTTCGGGACTGGTATCATCACCTACAAACCCGAGCAGGCAGAGGCGACCGCTGGTGGTGGGTCGGCTGTGATAGCGCCCGCCGTCGCTCTGCCTGAGTCGAACGCAGATGGTAGTGATGGACGTGGCCCAGCCGTCCAGCAGTGTACCCGGTTCTTACGGTGTACTACTGAAAACTACTGAAAATCTGAACGGTAGGTTCTCGCCTCGCTATCACTGTGATTCAACACAGAAAAGGTGCCAAAATTAGCTTTAGAGTATCTGAGACTGTCAGACTCTACCGCCAGTGCCGACAGATAGAATTCACTAATTATATCAAATAGAAGTTCTATACATACCATGTTAGTGCAATCATAACAACGACTACCAACGGTGGGACAGCCAGACACACGAAAGTTATTTCACGAAATCATGGCCGACAACGACAGACAGACGTCACGACGAACGACACTGAAGCTCGTATCCGGCACAGCAGTGGGAGCAGCCGGAGCAGGCACAGCAACGGCGACAGACGACGGGCAATCGGCAGGGGGGGCAGACGACGGCAGCACGCAGTTGCTTCTCCGTCTCGACGACACGCCCGCCAGGGGTGCGCCCTCCACGGAAGACGCCAAACTCGCCGCCGAACAGTCCCAGCAGCCCCTCCTGAATACGCTGGGAAGCATGACAGGAGTCACCGTCCGGCAGCAGTTCTGGCTGGCGAACGCGGTGCTGGTCGAGAGCCAGGCCAACGCCGAGGCCGCCCAGACGGAGCTGTCGGCACTCTCGGGAGTCCGGGATGTCCACCCCAACTTCGAGGTGCCGAACCCGGAACCGGTCGACGAACAGCGGCTGGTTCCGCAGGATCACGGCCAGTACACGTACGGCCTCGACCAGATCAACGCCCCCGACGTCTGGGAGCAGTTCGGGACCAAAGGCGAGGGCGTCAGCGTCGCGGTGCTCGATACCGGCGTCGACGCCGACCACCCCGACATCGACCTCGCAGACGACGGCTGGGCGTACTTCGACGAAAACGGCGACAAAGTCGACGTCGACCCGTTCGACCCCAGCGGCCACGGCACCCACGTTAGCGGCACCGTCGCCGGCGGCGCTGCCAGCGGCCTCCACATCGGCGTCGCCCCCGGCGCGGACCTCTACAACGCGAAAGTGCTCGACGACGGCGGCACCTGGGCACAGATCGTCGCGGGCATGGAGTGGGCCGTCGAGCAGGGCGTCGACGTCATCAACATGAGCCTCGGCGCGACCGGCTACTTCGACAACCTGATCGAACCGGTTCAAAACGCCACCGGGATGGGGACGATCGTCGTCTCCTCGGCCGGCAACAGCGGGCAGGGAACCAGCGGCACGCCCGCGAACGTCTACGAGGCGTTCTCGATCGGCGCCAGCAACCCCGCTGGCGACATCGCCGGCTTCTCCAGCGGCGAACTCGTCCGGACCGAGGACGCCTGGACCGCCTGGTGGCTCACACAGGACTGGCCGATCAACTACTACGTCCCCGAGGTCTCCGCGCCCGGGGTGAACGTGCTTAGCGCACAGCCCAACGGGGAGTACGCCTTCTTCAACGGGACGAGCATGGCCTCGCCACACACCGCAGGCGCAACTGCGCTGCTGCTCAGCGCGGCTCCCGACCTTTCGATCGAAGAGATCAAATCTACGTTCCGGGCGACCGCCCGCCACGGCGACGGGCCGGAGGCGTTCCAGGACGAACGCTACGGCCAGGGGATCATCGATGTCCTGTCGGCTGTCACGGCCGCTACGGACGGCAACGTCGTCGAGGGCACCGTCACCGACGCCGACGGTGCCCCCGTCGCCGGTACGACTGTCGTGACCGGGTTCGGCACCGAAGCCGAAACTGCCTCTGACGGCAGCTTCGAGCTGTACGTCGCCGACGGCCAGTGGGACGTCGCTGTCGACCAGTTCGGCTACCAGGTCGCCGCTGAGTCCGTCGACATCTCCGGCGGCCAGACCGTCACCCAGGACCTCACGCTCGATCCGGGCGTCGACGTCGCGCCGCTGTCCGGCCAGCCCGACGTGATCGGCCAGGCCGAGTCGTTCGACATCGCCGTCCGGGTCGCGAACCTCGATACGCTCACCGTCGAACTGACCGACGGCAGCGACCTGAGCGCGGACGACCTCTCGCTGTCGGTCGGCGGCTCGGACCTCCCGCTCGGGGAGACCCTCGAACTCGACGGTCTCTCGGGCGAAGCGGCCCTGACGGTCAGCGTCAGCGACTCGGCGACGCTCGGCCAGTTCGGGCTCGTCCACGAGTTCGACGGCCCCGGCGAGGCGATCACCGTCGAGACGGGCCCCACCGAGGTGCTTGAGGATCCCGACGACGCCGCGTTCGAGATCGTCGACTGGGACCAGACCGAGGAGATCGAGATGGGCGGCGTGCTCGGACTGTACGCCGTCGTCGAGAACACCGGCGACCGCACGGCCACGAAGAACGTCTTCTGGTGGCTCGGCGACCCCGAAGGCAGGGACGTCTTCCCGAGACCCGCGCGGCTCAGGGGCGGCGAACAGGTCGAGATCCCGTTCCCGATCCGGATCCCCCAGGCGTTCGACCGCCCGGGTGCGCCCGAACAGCACGGCTGGTTCACCGAAGACGACAGCGTCTCGACCGACGCCGAGTACGTCGGCCCCGGCTACACAATCACCGACATTGAGACGCCAGCACAGGTCCCCTACGGCGACACCCTCCAAGCGGACGTGACGCTGCTGAACTTCGGGAACAGCGGCGGCGAACACCCGATCCAGTACGGGATCGGCGGGAGCTTGATCGGGTCGGCGACCGCGGACGCGGCACCCGGCGAGACCACGTCGGTGTCTTTCGAGTTCGACACGACCCAGGTCGTCCGCGGCGCCTACGCCCAGGCGGTCACGTCGCTGTACGACGCCGAGACGAAGCAGATCCAGATCGGCTCCGGCGGCGGACCGCCGGCGATCATCGGCGGAACTGCGCCACAGGACGTCGACGGCGACGGCACGTACGAGGACATCGACGGCGACGGCGAGTTCACCATCACGGACGTCCAGTTGCTGTTCGAGCACCGGAACGACGACGCGGTGCAGAACAACGCCGGCGCGTTCAACTTCGCCGGGTCGGACCCGGACAGCGTGACGCTCGCGGACATCCAGGCGCAGTTCCAGAAGCTCCAGGAGTGGGAAGAATGAGTCAGGGTGGCCCCCAGGACCGTCACGCGACGCGGCACAGTTCACAGAACGCAGCCACACACCGCTACCGAGAACAATGAGCGATAAGGACCGACAGACGTCACGACGATCGACACTGAAGCTCGTATCCGGTGCTGCAGTCGGCACCACCGGGATGGGCACCGCAGCGGCCGCATCGGACGACGAACAGGAAGCGAGCGAAACGACCGACGACGCCAGATCCCAGTGGGTGCTCCGGCTGGACGAGACGCCCGTGCGCGCTGGGCCGTCCGCCGAGGACGCCAAACTCGCCGCCGAACAGTCCCAGCAGCCGCTCGTCGAGACGCTCCGGAGCATGCCGACCGTCAGCGTCGAGCGGCGGTGCTGGCTGACGAACGCGGTGCTCGTCGAGAGCCGGGCCGAGGCCGCCCAGTCGGAGCTGTCGGCGCTCTCCGGGGTCCGGGACGTCCATCCGAACTTCGAGGTGCCCGGCCCGGAGCCCGTCGAGGAGCAGCCGGCTACCCCCCAGGACCACGGACAGTACACGTACGGCCTCGACCAGATCAACGCTCCCGACGTCTGGGAGCAGTTCAACACCACGGGCGAGGGTGTCAGCGTCGCCGTCCTGGACACCGGCGTCGACGCCGACCACCCCGACATCGACCTCGCAGAGGACGGCTGGGCGTTCTTCGACGCCGACGGCAACATGGTCGACGCCGACCCGTTCGACCCCAACGGCCACGGCACCCACGTCAGCGGCATCGTCGCCGGCGGCTCGTCCGGCGGCGCACACATCGGCGTCGCTCCCGGCGTCGACCTCTACAACGCGAAGGTGCTCGACAACGGCGGCACGTTCGCCCAGATCATCGCGGGCATGGAGTGGGCCGTCGAGCAGGGCGTCGACGTCATCAACATGAGCCTCGGCGCGACGGGCTTTTTCGACGTGTACATCGACCCGGTCCAGAGCGCCATCGAGCTGGGGACGCTGGTCGTCACCTCCGCCGGCAACTCGGGGCCCGGGTCGAGCGGCTCGCCGGGCAACGTCTACGACACGTTCTCGATCGGCGCCAGCAACGCCAACCGCGACATCGCCGGCTTCTCCAGCGGCGACCTCGTCCAGACCGAGGCAGCCTGGGACGCCTGGTGGCTCGTCGACGTCTGGCCGATCAACTACTACGTCCCCGACGTCTCCGCACCCGGCGTGAGCGTGCTCAGTTCCTACCCCAACGGCAGCTACGCCCGGCTCAGCGGGACGAGCATGGCCTCGCCACACACCGCGGGCGCGACTGCGCTGCTGCTCGGCGCGGCCGACGGCCTCACCATCGAGGAGGCCCAGGAGTACCTGACGGTAACCGCCCGCCACGGCGGCGGGCCCGACGCCACCCCAGGCCCGCGCTACGGCGAGGGGATCATCGACGCGCTGGCGGCGGCCGCGGCAGCCACGGACGGCAACGTCGTCGAGGGCACGGTCACCGACGCCAACGGTAACCCCGTCCCCGGCGCGACCGTCGAAACGGCGTTCGGCACTGACATCGAGACGGGCGTCGACGGCAGCTTCGAGCTGTACGTCGCCGACGGCCAGTGGGACGTCGCTGTCGACCAGTTCGGCTATGGGACTGTGACCGAGTCAATCGACGTCTCCGGCGGCGAGACCGTCACGCAGGACGTTACCCTCGACCCGGCGGTCGACGTTGGGCCGCTGGCCGGCCAGGCCGACGTGATGGGGATCAACGATACGTTCGAGTTCTCGGTCGTCCTGGCGAACGTCGAGTCACTGACCGTCGACGTGACGGGCGACACCGACGTCGACACCGATAGCCTGACTGTCTTCGTCAAAGATCAGCAGGTCACGCTCGGCGAGGAGGTCACGTTCCCCGAACCGGTCAGCGGCAGTGTACAGATCACCGTCGGCACGCAGGGCCCGGGCACCGGCCAGTTCGGGCTCGTCCACGAGTTCGACGGGCCGGACGGCCCGCTCACGGTCGAGACCGGCCCGACCGAGGTGATGGTCGACCCCGACCCGGCCTACTTCGATATCGTCGAGTGGGGGCAGACGGAGAACGCCGAGATCGGCGGTACCCTCAACGAGTACTGCATCGTCGAGAACACCGGCGACCGCACGGCCACCCAGGACGTTGCCTGGTGGCTCGGCGATCCCAACGGGACCGACGTTTTCCCGACGCGGGTCACGCTACAGGGCGGCGAGCAGGTCGAGATTCCGTTCCCCATTGGGATCCCCGCGGCGTTCATCCCGCCGGGGACCCAGGTCCCGCACGGCTGGTTCACCGACGACCAGCTCGTCGAGACGCTCGCAACGTTCGTCGGCGCCGGCTTCCAGATCACCGGCGTCGACGCGCCCGCCCGCCTCGACCGCGGCGCCACCCTCGAACTGACCGCGACGGTGCTCAACTTCGGGAGCCAGGAGGGCGAGAGCACGCTCAGCTACAGCTTCGACGGTATCTTCGTCGACTCGGCGGACATCTCGGCGGCGCCCGGCGAAGCCGACACGGTGACCTTCGAGTTCGACACCAGCCGGGTCGTCCGCGGCGAGTACCAGCACGCCCTGTCGACGGCTTACGACGCGACGGATCCGATCCCGATCCGCGTCGGCCCGAGCCAGGGCCCGCCCGCCATCGTTGGCGACAGCCAACCCCGTGACCTCGACGGCGACGGCCTCTTCGAGGACATCGACGGCGACGGCCAGTTCACGGTCTCGGACGTCCAGACGCTGTTCAGCAACCGTAACAGCGACGTCGTCCGGAACAACGCGCAGTTCTTCAACTTCGACGGCGAGGAGCCGGCAGACGTGGGTGTCGGCGACGTCCAGGCGCTGTTCCAGCTCCTGCAGGAGTAACTCCGCGGTGCACCAGCCGTTTTTTATACCAGCCGACGACCAAGCCCAGTAGCGACGCTAGTAATTCACAGAAGCTATTGAGGAATCTGGCAGAGATGAAACAGCAGGTTCGAGACAGAGAACGCCCCAGGTCGCTCGACTGCGCTCACTTCGCTACGCTTCGTTCGCCAGCCGGGACTCGCTGCGCGCC
>PXRK01000062.1:26659-28226 GCA_003021015.1 Halobacteriales archaeon QS_4_66_20
GGCAGACGACCGAAGGGAGTCTGCCGGTGCCCCCGAGTCGAGCAGCCGGGGGCTTCCTGCATCTACGAGTTCTTCAATTTCTTCCCCGAGGTACTACCGTCGCTGTGGCTACAATCGAACGCGGAGCATGGAGGGCGTTCATTCAAATGTCACGCTCGCGTGCGCCCACGCGTAGCCACGGCTCCTGGCGTTCACTCTCCAGGCACGCGAAGTATCGTCCCGGTCGGCGTCGACTATACAGCCAGGTCACGTATCGCCTGGAACGACGCACCGTCGGCTGGAGGGGTCAGCGACAGACCAGTAGCTACGGCAGCGGGAAGCGAGCGCCCAGAAAGAACGGGCGGTGGTGCGCTAATGCTCTTTCCTTAGAGCATCTGGAACAGCGCCTGCACGTCGCCGATGGTCACTTCGACCGGCTCCGTGTCGTCGAAGTTGAACAGGTCTGCGTTGTCGTTAACCGCGTCGGAGTCCCGGTTCTGGAAGAACACCTGGACGTCAGCGATCGAGAACTCCCCGTCGCCGTCGACGTCTTCGTGGTAACCGTCACCGTCGAGGTCATTTGACAGGTTACCATCGTCGTTCACATCGACTCCTTCGGTGACCGTCACAGCGCCGGGGTCGGTCACGCCGCCGGGGACCACGCCGTTAGCGCTGACGTGGGGCAACACCGGGAACTCGCCTGGCGTGGCGTCGTCGCCTTCCTCGACACTGTCGTCGTCGACGACGTGGATCATCGCGACGTACGTGTCGTCGGTTCCGAGCTCGAACGTGATGTCCTCGCCGTTGGAGTCCTGCAGGTCGATCGTCACGTCCTCGTTACTGCCCGAGAGCACGTCACTCGAGCCGACGTACTCCGGCCCGATGAGGTTACCCTCGTCGTCAGTCGGGTGGACGTCGACGGTGTAGAGGACATCGTCGTCGCCAGCCAGACTGGCGTCGAGAGTGAGCTCATCCGTCGCGCCCTGGTAGCCCTGGTCAGCGAAGTCGATCTGGCCCTGGAACACGCTCGCAGCATCGTTGTCGACGACCGCGCTGGCCGTCTGGTCGGAGACTTCGTCTCCGGGTGCGTAGTCGCTGCTCAGGGCATCGACCGGGATGACGTGTGCAACGTGCTCACCGGGGAAGCCGCCAGCGTCCTCGACCGGGACCACGACACGCGAGCCGTCGAGGTCCTCGGCGTCGAAGGTGTCGAGACCCGCGATGGTCAGGTTGTCCCCGTAGGTAACGACGACGGCAGCGTCGAAGTTAGCCTGGACACCGACAGCGACGCCGGGTGCAGTCGCTCCATCCTGGGTAAAGGTGCTCGACGCCGTTGCCTGAGTCGAGAACGAGACGTCACCGACGATGGCATCCTCGACGACTTCAATCTCGTCGGTACCGAGTACGACATCGCTGTCCTCACGGGAGCTGATCTCGAAGGTGTCACCCACTTCGGCGTCGTCCGGGATCGTCACTTCGTAGACCAGCGTGGCCGATCCTCGCGGGTCGTTACCCAGCGTCCCGTACTGGGCGACTACGCGGTCGGTCTCGTTTGCCTCAAACGACGCGCCATCAGAGTCAACGATCT
>PXRK01000063.1 GCA_003021015.1 Halobacteriales archaeon QS_4_66_20
TCTCACCGCCAGTGGTGTCATCTCCGCCGTTCTCACCGCCGTTCTGGGTGTTGTCGTCGCCGTTGCCACCAGTACTGTCATCGCCGCCGTTCTCGCTACCAGTGGTGTCGTCGCCGCCGTTTTCGCCACCGTTTTCGCCGCCGGTGGTGGTGTCGTCGCCGTTTCCGGCGGTCGGGCTGTCTTCGGTGTCGTCCTGACCGGTTCCTGCTTCGAGCAGCTGCTGTTGCTTCTCGGCGGCCTGATCGGGGTCAAAGTACCCCAGCGCGAATCCGCTGTAGACGCCGCTGCCTTCCGTCGAGATACTGGCCTCTTTGGATTGCTCGTCTGACTGCTCCTCCTGGAACGGGTCCCCGTCGATGTCGTCCTCGTCGAGGTCCCGGGGGTCGCCATTGAAGACGCCGGTGTCCTGCTCGACTGCAACCACTTCGACTGCTTCGACGTCCGGCACTGCGTGGAACAGCCGGACCCGGGTCATGTCTTGCCCCTGATCCTCGACGGTCTCGACTTCTCTGTCGTTGTTGACACCGTTGTTCGTCTGGTTCCCGCTGGTTTCGTTGCCGTTGGTCTGGTTGCCGCTGGTCTCGTTTCCAGCCGTCGGGTCGTCGGTCCCGTTCTCACCGATCATGCCAGCGCCCGTCACGGAAAGCTGGTCTTCGAGCACTGCGACCTGGAACCCCTGTTCGCGGCCGCCGGACTGGGCCTGATCGTCACCAGATTGGGTGTCGTCAGTGCCGTTCTCACCACCAGTGGTGGAGTCGTCTCCGCCGTTCTCACCGCCAGTGGTGTCATCTCCGCCGTTCTCACCGCCGTTCTGGGTGTTGTCGTCGCCGTTGCCACCAGTACTGTCATCGCCGCCGTTCTCGCTACTATTGGCGTCGTCCCCGCCGTTTTCGCCACCGTTCTCACCGCCGTTTTCGCCACCGGTCGACGTGTCGTCGCCGCCGTTCCCACCGCCGGTCGACGTGTCGTCACCGCCATTCTCGCTACTATTGCCGTCGTCGCCGCCGTTTTCGCCACCATTCTCACCGCCATTCTCACCACCGGTCGTCGTATCGTCGCCGCCATTTTCACCGCCGGTGGTGTCGTCGCCGCCGTTTTCCATCCCGTCTCCGGGCTGTTCGCCAGTGGAGGCCTGGGTCTCGCGGAATTCCAGGGTCAGGTCGCCGCCCTCCACCTCGACGTACTCGTGGTCGCCGAAGCTGAGCTGTTCGACGAGGACTTCGCCTTCCTCTTGCTCGGTCTGATCATCACCGGTCTGACTATCGTCGGTCCCGTTCTCACCGGTCTGGCTATCGTCGGTCCCGTTCCCACCGCCAGTGGTGGTGTCGTCGCCATTCTCGCTACCGGTCGTCGTGTCGTCGTTGCCGTTGCCGCCAGTAGTAGAGTCGTCGCCACCGTTTTCACCGCCGGTGGTCGTATCGTCACCGCCGTTTTCACCGCCCGTGGTGGTGTCGTCACCGTTCTGCATCCCGCCAGTTCCGTTCTCGGTCATGGAGCTCTGACCGCGGCCGACTCTGACGAGTTCGCCGTAGGCGACTGCGGTGTAGGTCGTCCCTTCCTGGACGTCGATCTCCTCGCTGAACACGATGGCTTCCTCGTCCTGACCGAGCACGTTCTCGTCGAAATCTGACTGCTCGACTGCAACGACTTCGACGCGGTACGTGCCGGGCTCGACTTCCTGGTAGTTGCTGACTTCTCTGAACTTGAGGTCCTCGATCACCGGCTCCTCGGTCTGACTGATCGGCGGTCCGTCGTCTCCGGTCTGGCCGCCGCCTGTGCCGTTCTCGCCCCCGGTGGTGGTCTCGTCGTCACCGTTGGCACCCGTACTGGTATCGTCGTCACCGTTGCCGCCAGTGGTTGTATCGTCACCACCGTTCTGGGTGTTGTCGTCGCCGTTGCCACCAGTACTGTCATCGCCGCCGTTCTCGCTACCAGTGGTGTCGTCGCCACCGTTCTGGGTGTCGTCTCCGCCGTTCTCGCCGCCGTTCTGGGTCTCGTCGTCGCCGTTGCCACCAGTACTGTCATCGCCGCCGTTCTCGCTACTATTGGCGTCGTCACCGCCGTTTTCGCCACCATTCTCGCCGCCTGTCGTCGTGTCGTCGCCGGTCCCCGTCTCGTCACGCGTCATTACCTGACTGAGATACACCTCGACCTTCGGCGTGTCCGGGGACGCGTGGGCGACGCGGATCGCGGAACTGCCGTCCTGAGTCGGCGCGTCTCCGTTCTCCTGCTGTCCGGAGACAACTGCCGCGCCTGTGATACTGGCGACACCCACTGCTCCGATTCCTTGCATCAACCGCCGTCTTGTTGTGTTTGTTTCGACCACGTGTCCACTAGGCGGGTACAGTGATTTTGTTAAAGACAGCTTCAATACCCCACTCTCGACCCGACGGGAACTCCCCGCGATTTGCACGCTCCTGGAAGATGTAAGCGTCCCCGAATGAAATACGACGAGTAGCTGATAAAATGTGGATTTGAAAAATAATCTGTTCCTGTCGCAACTGTAGATATGCATACTCCCGGCGGCACGTCACGGGACAGCGATGCTCTTTCCAGCGGTTGTTTCGATAATTCACGGTTAGTGGTACTGACTGGCACACACGGGCGTCCAGTAGTGAGCCACCCTCGGCGAACGTGACATGTCAAAGATATCATCCGGGAACAGGCCTGCCTGAGCGACCGCAATCGGGGCGGGTGGCCGATGACGCCCCTGGATCGCGGATTCTGGACCGTCTCATAGTGATTATTGTGACTGTTTACCGGGTCGACCGCACGCAGTCTCGCGGTCGATCCCGTAACGACTCACAATAATCACTATCAGTCCGCGAGTGGCCCGATAGGGATTCATTATTCGCCGAGAGGCGCGAGACCAGGGGTAACCGATCAGAACGACGGCAGGACAGCTTCCTCGTAGAGTTCGAACAGCGCCTCCTGGTCGTCACCGATCTGGTGGACGTACACGTGATCGTAACCGGTATCTAGAGCCTCCTGAATGCTGTCGATGTGGTCTTCGGGATCGGGACTGGTGATGATACTGCCCTCCGCGATGTCGTCCTCGGAGACCATCTCGACCGCCTGCTCGAAGTGGGCCGGCGTCGGCAGGATTGCACTCAGTTCGCCTGTCAGCGCCGAGTTCGGCCACTGCTCGTAAGCGGTCGAGACGGCTTCCGCCTCGGTGTCGGCCACGCAGGCCTGGAGCTGACACAGCCGCGGCCCGTCGCCGCCGTGCTCCTCCCACGACTCGATCACCTCCTGTGGACCGACCGACCAGAACCCATCGCCGACCTCGGCCGCGGCTTTCGCCGCGCGCTCGCCGTACGCAGAGACGCAGATCGGTGGCCGGTCGTCGGGTAGCGTGAACAGCCTCGCGTTCTCGACGGTGTAATGGTCCCCGCGGTGGCTGACCTGCTCACCGGTCCAGAGCTTGTCGATCACTTCGATGGCCTCCCGGAGCATCTCGACCCTGACCTCGTGTTCCGGCCAGTGATCCCCGAGGACGTGTTCGTTCAGGTTCTCGCCGGTGCCGACGCCGAAGTAAAACTCGCGATCCTCGAACATCGTGGCGGCCGTGGCCGCTGCCTGTGCATAGATTGCCGGATGCATCCGCATGATCGGCGCGGAGACGCCGACGCCCACGTCGACGGACTCGGTGACTGCTGCGACGCCGCCGAGGGTCGACCAGACGAACGGCGACTCCCCCTGCTCGCTCGTCCAGGGGTGGTAGTGATCCGAAATCGAGAGGAAGTCGAACCCGACCGCCTCGGCTCTGGCCGCGTACTCAAGAAGGTCGTTCGGACTATGCTCCTCGCTCGACAGTGTGTATCCCAATGCTGTCATTGTGTTACTGGTGGGAACTACCTGCTGGCGATGCGCCGAAACCTCGGCTCCTGACGGCGTAAGACTGCTGCCGGCGCCTGATCGGTACTCTTGTACCCGCGGAAAGAGCCCTGGTCGACCGCCGTCGCTGATGCTTCGTCCGGGTGTATAATCGGCTTGCAACTGACGGCAGAATGCACACACATCTATCGCCCCTAGTTCACATGCTATGGCAATGTTCCAACAGTCCGAGGAAGACGAGCAGACGCAAAAGCGATCACAGAGCAGAGAGGAAGTCGAGAAGATGGTCGACGCGACGCCGGTCTCGCTGGGCGACCCGGTCGCGACGCTCGCGGCGGGGTCCGTGCTTTTCTCCTGGTTCAACTTCTACGTCAGAGGCGACAAGCAGACCGGTATCTTCGTCGGGCTGTGGGCACCGACGCTGCTGGCTGCGGCGAGCTACCTCCAGCAGAAGGACATCATCACCCGGTTCAAGAAAGGCCTCGACTCGTTCTGACTGTTAGCTGCCGGCGCTGTCGTTCCCCCGTGCCGGTGGTTGCTCGGGGGGGCTATCGCCGGGTAACGACTGGGCTGGATCCGCCCAGTCGCCGTCTTCGACGGGACTCCAGTCCTGGTCAGTCGTCTCGAACGGCCCGCAGTAGCGTTCGATGACCGTCCGCTGGTACGGCTCCTCGTACCCGCCGTCGATCGGGCTTGGCTGGTACATCCGGTAGACGGTGACGTAGTGGACGCGTTCGGCCTGCCGGTCGTTAGCCTGCTCGCAGGCCCAGTCGGCGTACCGTTTCGCGATGACGTTCGTTGTGTCGGCCCTCCCCGAATCGCGGACCCGCTGCATGTACTTCCTGTGGCGGAACGTCTCGTACGTCTTCGACGCGTCCGGCGGGCGGTCGAACGAGAGCTCCCCACCTTCGAGCGCGTCGATCGTCGTCCCGTTTGCCAGTTCACCCTCGACGAGGTACCAGCTGTACCCCTCCGAGGGATCGGGCGCGTACAGCCCCCAGCTTTGCTGATCGAGGTGGTCGTAGTCCACCGCTTCCGGGACCGTCGCGTCCGTCACGTCGGCCGCGGTGAACGTGACGATCCAGAGCAACAGGAGCGCGCCGGCGACGACGGTCACGGCCCGGGCGGCCGTCGTCAGCGCTCCCGCAATCCCCGGTTGCCTGCGGTTCCGGTATCTGTCGAGCAGCCGGCGCTCCAGCGGGCGCCGACCGAGCGGACCGAGCCGGTCGGCCGACGGGAATCGGTCCCGCCAGTGGTCGGGGACCCGTCGCGCCAGCGCATCCCAGAATGAGGGCGTCAGGAACGGCAGGACCGACGCCGTCAGTACGGATGGAAACAGCCCCACGGACATCGTGAGAAACATCCCGAGGAAGGCGCTGATGTATGCCAGCGCGGCGAGCGCCCGCAGCCGACCGACGGTCAGCCCGAGCAACACGACCGATCCCGAGAGCAGCGTTATCCAGCCGTAGTTGAGCGCCGTCAGCAGCTGCGGGTACTCCGCGACGACGTTGCCGAGGAAGATCGTCATCGTGTCGTTGGCCAGCGCGATCTCCAGCGCGTCGCCGGCGTACCAGTGTTCGCCGCGGTGTTTCAGGACCGCGTTCGCGCTGAAGACCGCGAGCGGCTGGGCCAGCAGCGCCGCCGTCGTGAAACCAGCCACGGTCCGGCGGGCGCGACCGCGTCGGAGCGCGTCAATCGAGAACCGCTCCCCGAGCGGCGTCACCAGCGCCACGAACAGGAGGACCCGGAACAGCCGGTCGCCGCCGTTCAGAAGCCCCGGATTACGGGCGTGCAGCGAGAACAGAAACAGCAACGAAACGAACCCGACCAGCCGGGTCCGGTAGCCCAGCAGGAACGCGACGGCGAAGATGCCAGCGATCAGGAACAGCAGTTGCTGGAACCACAGCGCGCCGGACCAGGCGTGGATCGAGAGCCCCGTGTAGTCGGAGTACGTGATCTGGTATGCGCTGACCGGGTAGACGCCGCTGTCGGTGTAGAACAGTTCGATGTGCTGGGCCCGGTGCAGGAGGTCGATCAGGAGCGTCGTCGCCAGGGTGATGCGAACCGCGGCCAGTGCCCGTGTGTCGACTTCGACCCGCCTGCGGACTCGCCGCCGAACGGGCTCCAGGCGTTCCCAGAGCCGGCCAAAGTGAGTGCGGAGGGCTTGCGTCGGTGGGGAGACGGGTGAGGCCATGAGAGTCGTCTGGAGGGGTTGTCGCCACGGTACTCGTTGCTGGGATATATGCGTGCGGGTAACGCGAACAGTGGTTTGAGCGATCGAAAGCACTGCGATCCAACCGTCAGGGTGAAATTATTAGCGTCGTGCGTGCACGTACCGAACATGGTCAGGATACTTCCGGAGTCGGCCGTCGAACGTGTGGTCGACCTCGACTCGTTGCTCCCGGTGGTCGCCGATGCGCTCGTCAAGCAGTCCCGCGGGAAAGTCGAACGCCCAGAGCGCCCGCATTTCCCGGTCGGGGCGGGGCTGGACGGTGACGAGCCGCTGGGGACTGGCATCGCGATGCCCGCGTACATCCACGGGGAGGAGCAGTTCGCCACGAAACTGGTGAGCCTCAACGAGGGCAACGAGGAGCGGGGCCTGCCGACGCTGCACGCACAGATCGTGCTGACAGACGCACGAACCGGCCAGCCGGAGGCGTTCATGGCGGCAACGACGATCACGAACGCCCGGACGGGCTGTATCGGCGGGCTCGCAGTCCGCGAATTGGCGTCCGATGCGAGCACCGTCGGCGTGCTGGGCGCCGGCGCGCAAGCGCGCTGGCAGACCCGCGCTATCGCGAACGTCGGGGACCTGCAGTCGGTCCGGATCTACTCGCCCAGCGACTCCCGCGAGCACTGCGCGCTCGACCTGCAGCAACACGCGATCCCGGCCGAAGCCGTCGACTCCCCGCGGGACGCAGTCGAAGGGGCGGACGCCGTCGTGACGGCCACGACGAGCAGCGAGCCGGTGTTCCCGGCGGACGCACTGCAGGACGGCGCACTCGTCGTCGCCATCGGCGCCTACACGGCTGAGATGCAGGAGCTCGAGGCCGCCGTGTACGAGCGTGCCGGCCAGGTGTTCGCCGACGTCCCTGCGGAGGTCGCGGAAACCGGGGACCTCCTCGCGACTGACCTGAACGAGTCCGACCTCGTACCGCTGGGTGACCTGCTCGCGGCCGGCGACGGTGATCGGAGCGGCGACCGATCAGTGTCGGGGGAAGCGTTCGACGACGATCTGGCCGTGGTCAAAAGCGTCGGATCGGCGACGCTCGACGCCGTGGCTGGTGCCGCGATATACGAGGCCGCCGGGGAGGCTGGCACGGACGTTTCCATGGAGTGAACGTAGATCACCCCGAACGCTCGACGCCGGTGATCCGGAACGCGGCCCCGCCCTGCTCGCTCTCCTCGACACTGATCGACCAGCCGTGCGCGTCGGCGACGTCCCGGACGATAGCGAGACCCAGGCCAGTCCCGCCGGCCGCGTTCGAGTATCCGGCCTGGAACACCGACTCGCGTTCCTCCGGGGGGATGCCCGGGCCGTCGTCAGCGACGTAAAACCCGTCGGTATCGTCCGTTGCGCCGACCGTGATCGTCACGTCCGGGCCACCGTGCTCGATGGCGTTGTCGAAGAGGTTCTCGAGCAGTTCCTTGAGTCGGCCCGTGTTCGCACGGACCCCCAGATCGACGTCCACCCGGAGTTCGGCGTCACCCGTCGTGAGTGTCCGCCAGGTTTCGTCCACGACGCCTGCCAGGTCGACCGCTGGGGTCGTCTGGAGATCTTCGCCCTGCCGGGTGAGTGTCAGCAGGTCCTCCAGGAGCTGTTCCATCCGTCGCACCGCCCGTTGACAGCGCTCGATCTCCTCCCCCTCGGAGGACTGCTCGACCATGTCCAGCGACAGCAACAGCGTGTTCAGCAGGTTGCGCAAGTCGTGGCTGACGAAACCAGCGAACTGGTCGAGGCGCTCGTTCTTCCGTTCGAGTTCCGCCTGTTGTTCGGTCTGTTTGGTGATGTCCGTGTAGATCGCGTATCCCTGCGGGGTCTCGGCACCGGGATCCTGTACCACGACGTCGATGACGAAATGTCTGGGGCCGTCGGCTGTCTGGCGTTCGACCTCGAACCGCCCGACACCGTTCGCTGTGATCTGTTCGTTGATGTCTTGGGCCTGGGACCACTTGTCCGCTGGCACCGTCAACTCGTCGATGTTCTGCCCGGTCGCTTCCTCCGCGTCGTACCCGAACGTCTCCTCGAACGCCGGATTGACCTGCCTGATGATCGGCTCGCCGTCGACCATCTCACCGTGCACGACCGGGTTGGGGAGGTTCTCGAACAGCGTCAGGAACTTGTCCCGTTCCCGTCTGTACTGCTGCTCTCGCATGCGCAGTTCAGTGACGTCCCGCAGTGTCGTGAGGATCGCCGGCTCTCCCTCCCAGGTTACCGGCGTCGAGGAGACGATCGCGTATTTCTGTTCGCCCGTTACGTCGACGAGCGTCTCCTCTCTGGGCGGCACCTGCTTTCTGTCTTCTACCAGCGTGCTCCGGCGTCGCTCCACCGCTGCCTGGCTCTCGTCGTGGGTAAACTCGCCAACCATCGTCCCGAGCAGTTCCTCGGGGTGGTCGGTACCGAGAAAGTCTGCTGCCTGCCCGTTAGCGGCTATCAGTTCTCCCTCCATCGTGTACACGAAGACGGACGTTTGTGACGACTCCAACAGGTTCCGGTTCCCGCTGTCGTCGTCATCCGGCGACTTCCGGGAGCCCATCCTGCTCCACGGGACGTGCTCATCGTCCGTTCGACTCACTGCACACTGAATGCGCGTCGCAAGCAACTGTGCATAGTCCGATGGGTCCGCTCGCTGCACGATCTCAGTTGCACCCTTCGAGAGCGCTTCGGTAGCTATGTCCCCACGCCCGCTTTCGATGGTCAGGACGAACGGGACGTCCCTGTCTTGCTCCCGGACCCGTTCTACCAACTCGATCCCATCCACCTCGGGGAGGGTGTCCTCGCTGACGATACAGTCGACGTCCCCGTCGGTGAGCGTTGTCAGTGCTTCTCTCCCGGATGTCACGGTTTCGAGGAGGAACTGGCCGTCGTGGCCGTCGAGCCTCTCAGGAATCTCCTCCCCGCGGCCCGCGTTCCCGGACACGTACAGAACCCGATCAGCCATGATTGTTTGTTACGGATTATCAGACCACATTCTTTTCGATCATCGCTTCACCCCGCTCGAAGCGGTCGCTCGTGAGATCCGAGACGCCGACGAGGTTCGGCTCGCCGTCGAAGGCGAGTTCCGCGACGATCTGTCCCGTTGCGGGGGCGTGCTGGAACCCGTGGCCCGAGAACCCCGACGCGGTGATCAGGCCGGGAACCGTCTCCTCGATGACGGGGTGGTTGTCCGGCGTCACGGCGTACAGCCCGGCCCAGCCCCGCTTGATCCGCGTCTCCTCGTCGAAGTAGTGGGTCCACTCGGCCGCGCGTTCGACCGCGTCTGCAGCCCAGTCGAGCTCCATGGAGTCGTCGTACTCGTCAGGGTCCTGGTCAGGGTCCTCGTCGTCGAAGTGCCCGCCGACGAGTGCAGCGCCCTCCCGCTCCGGGCGAAAGTACGAGCCCGTCTCCAGGTCGATCGTCAGCGGGTCGTCCTCGGGCACTGGCCGGGTCGCGTCGACGACGGCGATCTGTCGCCGCCGCGGGTGGATCGGGAGGTCGACGCCAGCCATCGCCCCGATCTCCCGCGCGCACGGCCCGCCGGCGTTGACGACGAACTCTGCGTCGTGTCGCTCCTCCGCCGTCTCCACGCCGACGACGGCGTCACCGTCCGTTACGAGGCCGGTGACGGCGGTTCCCGTCCGAATGTCCACACCTGCCTCGCGGGCAGCACTGGCGTACCCTTGCACTGCGAGGTTCGGGTCGGCGAACCCGTCGTCGCCGTTGTACGTCGCGGCGGCGAACTGCTCCGTGATCAGCCCCTCGCAGATCTCGCCCGCCTCTGCCGGGTCAAGGAACTCGCTGTCGGCGCCGAGGCGCTGTTGCATCCGCACGTTCTCCCGGAACGTTTCGGCGACGTCCTCGCTGCGGGCGAGAAACAGGTAGCCGGTCTTCCGGTAGCCGATGTCGACGCCGAACCGCTCCTCGAACTCGTTCCAGACCCGCTTACTCGCGAGGGACAGCGCCACGTTCACCGGCGTCTCGAACTGCGAGCGGATGCCGCCGGCCGAGCGTGCGGTGCTGCCCATGCCCAGCGATCCCTTCTCGAACAGCCGCACGCTCGCGCCGCGCTGTGCGAGGGCGTAGGCCGACGAGAGACCGACGATGCCGCCGCCGATCACGATGACGTCCATACCTCACGTTGCGACCCCGCCGGCATAATCTTAGCCCTGGTGTGAGTCCTTCCCAACCCGCCTCATACGGTCGTTCATGTCTGGCTGTGTACGTGCTGTCGAGCTGTGTCTGTGCGAGCACGTGTCCGTCTATTTGTGTCGAAATGACTCGGGCGAATCACGTCCGGGTGTCCAGCAGTTGGTGGCGGCGGCGACTGGGTGAGCGTCGCCGCGACTCCGTGGCCGTCCTGCGAGGTCAATCGTGCGGATGCAGTTTCGTCATCGCCTCGTCGACGGCACCGATCCGGCCCAGGACGGTGAGGTGATCGCCGTACTCCAGGGCGAGGTCCGGATCAGGCACCGTGTTCTCGCCGTTGCGGGTGTGGAGTGCGACCATGCAGCCTTCCGGGAGCACGTCGTTGAGGTCGGCGATCGTCGTGTCGACCAGCGTCTCGTCAGTCACCTCGATCTCCTGGACGTCGCCGCTCCGCCCGAGCTCCGTCATCCAGCGCGACAGCGCCGGCCGCTCGATCAGATTGTCGATCGCCCAGGCGGTCGAGGACGACGCCGACACCGTCTCCACACCGAGTTCGTTGAACGGGTCGACGTTGTCGGGTTCGTTGACCCGGGCGATCACGTTGTCGACCTCGAACTTCGAGTTGGCCAGCTGTGCCACCAGGAGGTTCTTGTCGTCGTCGCCGGTCGCGGCGACGACGGTCTTCGCCCGGCTGGCGCCAGCCTGCCGGAGTACCTCCACGTCCGCCCCGTCGTCGGTACGGACGGTGAACCCGTCGTTGCGGAGCCCCTCTGCGGCCGCCGGATCCTGCTCGATGACGACGACGTTCTCGCCGCGCTCCTCGAGCCGCTCGCCCAGTTCCCGCCCGACGCGTCCGCCGCCGACAACGATTACGCGCATTGGTATCACCTTGAGTTTTTCCGCGATCTGTCTGGCGAGTCCGCCCTCGAACACAACTGTCAAAAGAATTACAAGAAACACAGTGCCAGCCAGTATATCGCCGCCGGCCGGATTGAACGGCGCGCCCTCCTGTCGGAGCTGGATCGCGAACAGTGTCGCGACGCTGGCCGGAATGATCCCCCGCGGGCCGACAAAGCTCATGAACAGCTTCTCGCCGCGCGTGAACCGTCCGCCCGACGCTGACAGGAACACGAGCGCCGGCCGGATCAGGAGGGCGACTGCCGCCACCACCGCCAGCCCACCCAGGCCGAGTTCGCGCAGCGTCTCGAACTCGATTAGCGCCGCCAGTGCGATGAAGACAAACGAGAGGACGACGATCGTCACGTCGCCCTTGAACTCCTCGATCTTCCCCTCGTAGGGGAGGTTGGCGTTCCCCAAGACGACGCCAGCGGTCGCGACCGCGGCCACCCCCGACTCCGTCGCGATCGTATCGGCCAGACTAAACGCCAGGATCGCCCCCGCAAGCGTCATCAGCCTGACGTTCTGCGGCGTCCAGCCCCGCGGGATCTCGAGCCTGGTCAGCAGCACCCACAGGACCATCGCTGTGAGCAGGCCGAAGAAGATGCCGACACTCAGCCGCTGAATGAACTCCACCAGGTAGTCCGTCGGCTCAAGTTCCTGAGCGGTGAGCAGCTTGAAGATCACCGCCGCGAAGATGGCCGCGGTCACGTCGTTGACGATCCCTTCCGTCTCAAGCGCCGCCGCGACCCGGTTGCGGACGGGCACGACAGCGAGAATCGGCGTGATCACCGTCGGCCCGGTGGCGACCAGCAGCGAGCCGATCAGCGCCGCGATCCCCCAGTTGACGCCCAGAAAGTACCGCGCTGCGATGGTCGTCCCGACGAACGAAATGACTGCACCGACCGTGACCAGGCGGAAGGCGGCTGTCGGCGCCTGCTGGAGCTTCTCGATTTTCAGGTGGAATGCCCCCTCGAAGACGATAATCGCAACGCTCACGCCGACGATCGTCGACAGGCCGCCCAGTCCGAACGTGTCGATCGTGAAGATCGACAGCCCTTGCGGGCCCACTGCGACGCCCACGATAATCAGAAAGAGGACGCTCGGGACCCGAAACCGGTCTGCGAGCACCTGGGCGCCGACGCCCAGCGCGAGGATGAGCGCCACGATGATCAGGGTGTCCGGACCCTCGCTGACGACGAGGGGTGCGTACCGCTCGGTGAGATTGCTGACCGGAAACTGATGGAACATCGCCACGTCTGTGTTGTTTGCCCGTCACCGTAATAGATTGTGGTTACGTCTTACTGGTGACAAGCCAGGCCTGCTCGTCCTAGGCTGGGGCAACCGGCCGGAACACGCCAGCGTTCAGTCCGAGAGTTCCCGCACGGCACGCCGGATGTCGATGTGGCCGGCGCCGCGGTAGTCGCTGGCGGACAGCGTCTGCGGGTTCGAGCCGGGGTTGCTCGGCTGATCGCCGTTGAGTTCGCCGTCGATCCCCACGTTGACCCCCTCGGACTGTCCGAGGACATCGGGGTAGGACTCGGGCGCGGTTGTCTGGCCAGCCTTGCCGACCGGCTCCTGGCTGGCCGTCGACTCGATAACGCTCCGGATCTCCGCCGCCGAGGCGTCGGGCGCGAGTTCGCGCAGGAGGGCGACTAGGCCCGTGACCTGCGGCGCCGAGAAGCTCGTCCCGGCCTTCCAGCCGTAGCTCGGAACGTAGCTGTCGAGGCGTTCGTCCTCGGGGGCGTTGGGATCGCCCTGGAACGTGGTGTTGAACACCAGGTCGTAGAACCAGTTCTCGTCTGCATCGATCGCGTCGGTGTCGACGTTCCCCCCACCAGCGGTCACATTGACCTCCCCGTCGCCGCCGTAGTTGGAGTACCAGGCTGGCTCTTCGGGAAACAGTTCGGTCTGGATCGGCTGTTCGATCTCCAGCCCCGGAGCGACCTCTTTGCTCCTGTTCGGCCCCCTGCCGTTGCCGTCGCCCCAGCCGAAGCCGACCGGGCCGGTGGCGCCGACAGTGAGGTACTCGTCGACGGAAGCCGGCAGCGTGAAGAAGCCGGACTCGCCGAAAATCTCGAAGTCCAGCGGCGGCGCACAGAACCCGCCAGCAGTGGGATCCGCCAGGTTCGTCCCCGAGTTCCCCGCCGAAGCGACCGGCACGCAGTCGTTGTCGAGCGCGAACTGTGCGGCAGCCTCGTACACCGGGTAGAAGAAGATGAGAACGAGCAGGCCGATGAACGAACACACCGGCAGCGTCGGCAGGCCGAGGCTGAGGTTGACGGCATCACAGCCCGCGCCGCCCTGGTCCTCCGGAGCGGCGCCGTAGACGATCGCGGCGACGATGCCGAACGTGGACGCGAAGGGGCCGGAGAACACCCGCAGGTCGACGACCTCGGCGTCGGGAGCGACGCCGACGACGCCCGTCCCGTTGGCCGCCGCCGCAGCGGTGCCGGCGACGTGCGTGCCGTGATCGTCGTTCAGCGGGCCCGGGCCCTGGCCGTCCAAGGTGAAGTTCGCCGAGAGGGACTCGTTGACGTTCGGAAGGTCAGGATGGGAGGCGTTGCTGTCGGGATTCGCGCCGAGCACGCCGTCGTCGATGATGCCGATCCGGGCGCCGTCGCCGGTCGCCCGCTTGTGGGCCTTCCCGATGCGCTGGGACTGCTTGTCCCACTGGAGGTCGTACAGCTCGTCGTCGACGGTGTCGCGGGCGTTCAGTCCGGAGTCCTCGCGTACCTGCGGCCGTTCGAGTTCGATCGTGATGTCTGGCGCGTACGGCAGCGACTCCCCGTTTTCGGCCTTCTCCCGTAGCTCGTCGAGATTTTCCCGGTCGTACTCGTCGGCGTCTTTCTCGAGGTCGAACTCGACCTCGTCGTAGTCGATGTCACACTCCGCCGGCAGGTGATCCTCCGAACACTCGACCAGACAGAAGCCGAGTTCCTCCCGGAGATCCATCAGCACGTCGACCTCGCTCGTACTCATCGCCGCCATGCTCATCTCGTCGTGGTCCATGTTGCAGACCCACCGGTCCTCGGCGACTGACGCCCCGACGACCTGTGGGCCGACCGCGAGTGCTGTCCCGACCGCTCCGATGCTCCTCAACAGGTCACGCCGTGAGGTTGCTGGAGACATGCGTCCGGAACCTCAGCCAGTATGGTAAAGTATTTGATGAGTGGAATTTTTCGATTCCCCTGGCCAGTTCAGATCGCTCGAAACGTTGCAGCGGCTGCAACAGATCGCACGTCCGGAGCTGTCTCCCCAGCGAGCCGTCGAGCGTATCGCCTCCCAGGCTTGCGGTTCAGCCGACCGTGGGTACACCATCTGTCTCGGCGCTCAGGAGGCGAGTCCGCTCGTGGAGCCGCTCGTATATCCGCTCGGCCCAGGTACGGATCTCCGGCGTCGTCCCGGTGAGACAGGCCACGGCGTTCCCGCAGTCGTCCTGCACGACGACGGAGGTTTCGGCGTCGGTGAGCACGAGTCCCGTCACGATTTTTCCCTGCGAGAGCCGCATCGTCACGCCGTCCTGTTCGAGCGCCTCGCTCACGGCGGCGTCGTAGTCACGCTGGAGGGTTTTCAGAACGGTCGTATCGAAAAGTAGTTCGAGGTCGCTGCCGGCCTCGACGGCCTCTCGCGCCGCCTGGTTCGTGATCGGGCTGACGCCGATGACGGCGATCCGCATCCGCTCGCCGGCGTTTCTGCGGATCATCGCAGCCACCTCGACGCTCGGCGCGTGTGGGTTGGCCTCCGTCGAGACCGTGGTCTCACACCCCACGAGCGCCGACGCTGGCGGCCGCGAGTCGACCGGCTCCAGCTGCTGGAGAAACGGTTCGTGCTCGCCGACGGTCCGGACCGATTCGGCAAACTCCCGGTACGCCACGAGTATGCTCTCCCCTGCAGCAGTTAGCCTGTAGCCATCCTCCGTGGCGGTGACCCACCCCCGTTCCAGAAGCCCGTCGAGGTTTCTGTGGACCGTCGAGCGTGCCACCCCACAGTCGGCGGCGAGTTTTGACTGTGTCGCTACCCCTCGTGAGATCGCGTTCAGGAGCTGCACTCGCTCGCAGGAGCCCAGCAGATACTGAATTCGTTGTGGAATCATCTACCCCCACTAACCGTGATTATTATCCTGAAAATATAAACGTATCCATCAGTTCACAGATCGGGACGGCTGGAAACTCCCACAGGCAGTCCCGGTACCCGCTGTACGCGACACACAATTTAAGTACCTTTGACCCATTTGTGCGGCTGATATGTCTGGGAAGCTGCCCGACGATCTGGACCGGAGAGACCTGCTAAAGGGGGCTGGCGCTGCGAGCGTCCTCCTCATGGCCGGGTGTATCTCGACCGACGATGGCGGAGGAAACGGTAACGGCAACGGGAATGGAAATGGGAACGGCAACGGGAATGGAAACGGCAACGGCAACGGCAATGGGAATGGAAACGGCAACGGAAACGGAAATGGCAACGGCAACGGAAATGGTAATGGCAATGGGAACGGAAACGGCAACGGTAACGGTGGCGGCACCTTCACCATCGGGATGGTGGATTCGCTGACCGGTTCACTCGCGGACTTCGGCCAGCGCAACCAGCGCGGGAAGGACCTGGCGCTGGCGGACGTCAACGAGGTTGGCGTCAACGGCGGCGAACTCGACATCATCGTCGAGGACTCCGAGAGTACGGCCGAATCGGGCGTCTCGGCTGCACAGAAGCTCGTCAACCAGGACCAGGTCCCGTTCCTGATCGGCGCGGTCGGCTCCGGCGTCTCGCTGTCGATCTACGAGAGCGTCATCCAGGGGACCGACGCCGTCCAGTTGAGCCAGAACTCGACCGGGCTGGCGCTCAGTGACTTCCCGGGCCTGCTCCGGATGTCGCCCAGCGGGCGCTCGCAGTCGATCGCGCTGGCGGACATCATCATGGAGGATGGCTACGAGGAGGTCGCAGTCACGTACATCAACGACGAGTTCGGCGAGAGCCTCACGAACGCCTTCGTCGATGCGTACGAGGGTGATGTCGTATTCAACCGGGCACACGACGGCGAGCAGGCGACGTACTCGGGCGTGCTCTCGGACATGAACGCATCCGACGCGGACGCCTGGCTGTTCATCACCTACCAGGAGGAGTTCGCCACGCAGGTCAACAACATGTTCGAGAGCGGGTACGACCCGCAGCTGTACGGCGCCGACTCCAACCGCGGGGAGACGGTCATCAACAACACGCCGGAGGGGAGCATCAGCGGCATGAAAGTCGTCGAGCCGTCCGCGCCGGTGGAGGCGGAGAACTACCAGCAGTTCGCCAGCGACTTCGAGGACGAGTACGGCGAGGAGCCGACGGTGTGGTCGGCGTTCGCTTACGACTGCGTCGTCACCGCGGCGCTGTCGATCCAGGCCGCCGACGAGTTCACCGGCCCGGCGCTCGACGAGGTGGTTCGTGACGTCACCCGCCCAGAGGGCGAACAGGTCACCTCCTACGAGGACGCCCACTCGATTCTCGCTGACGGCGGCAGTCCCAGCGACGTCGATTACCAGGGGGTCAGCGGTCCCGTCGACTTCGACGAGAACGGCGATCCCGCCGGATCGCTGCAGGTGTTCGAAGTCCAGGATCACGAGTACGTGCCTGTCGAGTTCCGGGAAGGATAGGCACGGATGGCCGTCCTCGACCAGCTAATCGAACTCACCGCCGACGGTGTCGTCTACAGCAGTATCATCGTCCTCGGGAGCATCGGGCTGTCGCTGATCTACAGCATCGCCGGCTTCGCGAACTTCGCCCACGGCGACACGATGACCGTCGGCGCCTACTCGACGCTGGTCTTTTTCGGGATCCTCGGCGGGACCTCGATCAGCGTTCTGGGGCTCCCGTTGAGCTTTTTTCTGGCGCTGCTTTCGGGGATCGCCGTCACAGCCGTCGTCGCGCTCGTGACCGAGCGGTTCGTGTACAAGCCCCTGGACATCGGCTCGATCGGCCTCCTGATCACGTCGATCGGGGTCGCGTTCGTCTATCGGGCGCTCATCCAGATCCAGTTTTCCGCCGACAGCCGACGGTACGACATCGACCGGCTGCGGCCGATCGAGTGGCTGCTGCAGTACAACATCCGGATGACCGAACACGACATTGCAATCATCGCGTCGGCGATCGTGCTCGTCGTCGGCCTGCACCTGCTGTTGCAGCACACGGACCTGGGCCGGAAGATGCGTGCAACGGCGGATAATCCAAGCCTGGCGCGGGCCAGCGGCATCCGCGTGCGCCGGATCGAACTCTGGACGTGGATCATCGGCGCGGGGCTGGCCGGCGCCGGCGGCGCGTTTCTCGGCCTGTTCAACCAGCTGGTCCCCCGGATGGGGTTCAACCTCCTGCTCGTGATCTTCGCGGCGGTGATCCTCGGCGGGATCGGTTCCGTCTACGGCGCGATGCTCGGTGCGTTCCTCATCGGGATGGTCGTCCAACTGACGCCGATCCTGACGTCGATCGGCATCCCGATCGGCAGCGAGTACGCGAGGGCACTCGCGTTCCTCATCATGGTCGTCGTGTTGCTCGTCCGGCCCCAGGGGATCGCCGGCGAGGCCGTCGGAGGGGGTGGCTGACGTGAGCACTCTCACCGATCCGCGGGGATACTGGGGCGACCTCACCAGCGAGGAGCGGGGCGTCGCCGGATTCCTGGCTGCCGCCGTCCTCGTGCTGCTTGCGTTGATGCTGACCGGCGTCCTCAACCCCACGTACTTCCTGTTCCTGTTCGGGCTCGGCGGCATGTTCGGCCTGATGTCGCTGGGGCTGAACGCCCAGTGGGGGTACACCGGGCTCATCAACTTCAGCGTCGCCGCCTTCTTCGGGCTGGGCGCATACGGGGCGGCGATCATGACCGCGAGCAACTCGCCGATCGCCGGCGACATGAATCCGATCTTCGGCCTCGTACTCGGCCTGATCCTGTCTGCCATCGTAGCCATCGCAATCGGGATTCCGACGCTGCGCCTGCGCGCGGACTACCTCGCAATCGCCAGCCTCGGGCTGGCGGAGGTCGTCCGGCTGATCATCCTCAACGAGGGCCAGTGGACGGCCGGCAGCCAGGGGCTGCGCGGCATCCCGGCGTTTTTCGAAGGCTGGCCGGTACTCTCGACGCTGCCCGAGACGCTGCCGCAGGTCAACATCGAGGTGATCCCCGGACGGGTAGTCACCCTCGGGTTCCCGTTCTGGCGGCAACTGCTGAACGTCACGCTGGTCCTCACGTTCATGGCTGGGGCATACCTGGTGTTGCGCCGCGCCCACCGCTCGCCATGGGGCCGCGTGCTCCGGACGATCCGCGCCGACGAGGACCTCGCGAAGGCGCTCGGGAAGAACACCTACTTCTTCAAGATGCAGTCGTTCGTGCTCGGCTGTCTCGTAATGGCGCTGGCTGGCGTGTTTTTCGCTCACCTCCAGCTGTTCGTCAACCCCGGGAACCTGGACCCGACAACGACGTTCTACGTCTGGGTCGCCGTGATCCTCGGCGGCGCCGGCTCAAATCGCGGCGCGCTGTTCGGCGGGTTCGTCGTCGTCGCGATCCGTGAGGGGCCGCGGTTCATCGAGCAGCTCCCACCCGCGTTCCTCACCGAGTTCCCGCCGGGCTTCCTCCGGGACCTCGCGTTCATTACGGACGACGTCCTGTTCGAACTGCCGTCGATCGCGATCAGTCCGGGCCCGCTCCAGCTGCTGTTGGTCGGCCTGCTGATCGTCCTCATCATGCGGTTCCGCCCGGAGGGCATGCTCCCGCCACAGCGGGAGCTCATCTGGCCCGACGCAGTCGACGAGAACGTTCGCAAGCGGCCCGACTCGGGCGTCCGCGAACAGCGCGGAGGTGACGGCGATGAGTGAGAGCCCAACGGAAGGCACGGCCACGGACGCGTCAACCGAGAGAGCGGCGGAGGAGACACCGGGCGACGACGAGGAACGCTCCGAAATTGTCCTCGAAGTCGAGAACCTCCGCAAGGAGTTCGGCGCGCTGGTCGCGGCCGACGACGCGACGTTCGACGTCGAGCGGGGCACGATCACCGGACTGATCGGCCCGAACGGCGCCGGGAAGTCGACCATCTTCAACCTCATCTCGGGGTTCTACGAACCGGACGCCGGGACGGTCCGGCTCAACGGCGACGACGTCACGGGGATCGAACCGTACAAGATCGCCAACAAGGGGCTGATCCGGACGTTCCAGACGCCCCGCAAACTGGAGGGGATGACCGTCCGCGAGGCGATGCTGATCGGCCCGCAGCGCCAGCCCGGCGAGTCGTTCCACAAGCTGTTCACCGCACCCGGCGCGGTCGGCGAGCGCGAGCGGGCGAACATGGCAGACGTCGAGCGCATCCTCGAGGAGTTCGAGATCGACCACCTCGCGAGGCAGCCGGCGACGGACATCTCCGGCGGCCAGATGAAGCTGGTCGAACTCGCCCGTGCGATGCTCGCGGAACCGGAGATCCTGCTGCTCGACGAGCCGGTGGCCGGCGTCAACCCGACGCTCGCCAACAAGCTGGCCGACCAGATCCGACGGCTGCACGAGCAGGGCACGACGTTCCTGCTGATCGAACACGACATGAGCTTCATCATGAGTCTCGCAGATCCGATCGTGGTCCTCGACCAGGGCAGCGTCCTGATGGAGGGGACCCCCGGGGAGGTTCGGACCGACGAACGCGTCGCCGACGCCTACCTGGGCGGTGGTGGCGTGTGAGCGACGCGAGCGACGCCACCGGCGGGAAGGCGGACACCACCGAACAGCAGGGGGGCGAGTCTGCCGGACAGCAGGGAAACGAGTCCGCCGGACAGCAGGGGGGCGAGTCCGCCGGACAGCAGGGGAACGAGTCTGCCGGCGAGCAGGCGACCATCCCCGACGACGCCGTCCTCGAACTGGAGAGCGTCGACAGCGGCTACGGCGAGGTGCAGGTGCTGTACGACCTGACTATGCACCTCCGGGGCGAGGAGATCATCTGTCTCATCGGTCCGAACGGCGCCGGGAAATCGACGGTGCTGAAGACGGCGTTCGGGATGCTGACGCCCTGGACCGGATCGGTCCGGTACCACGGCGAGGATATCGGCGGGATGGCGCCCGAGGACATCGTCCGGAAGGGAATCGGCTACGTCCCCCAGACCGAGAACGTCTTCGGCTCGCTGACGATCGACGAGAACCTGCGGATGGGCGGGACCGCACGCGACGACGACCTGGGCCCGATCCTGGAGCAGCTGTACGACCGGTTCCCGCTGCTGCAGGACAAGCGCCGCGAGAAGGCCCGCAACCTCTCTGGCGGCCAGCGCCAGGTGCTCGCCCTCGCCCGCGCCCTCGTGATGGAGCCCGACGTCCTGCTGATCGACGAGCCGTCGGCGGGTCTGGCCCCCAACACCGCCGACGAGGTGTTCGCCGACGTCCGGACGGTCAACGACATGGACACGGCGATCATGATGGTCGAGCAAAACGCCGTCAAGGGCCTGGAAATCTCCGATCGCGGCTACGTGCTCGACCAGGGCACCGTCCGGTTCGAGGATCAGGCCGACGACCTGCTTGACAACGACGAGGTCGTCGAGCTGTATCTCGGCGGCTGATACTGCCGGTCGTGAGCACGTGGAGATTTTCACACACCCAGGTTGGATCAGTCCGGAAAGCCCGCGAGCGGCCTACTCTCGCTCGATCACGCCCAGGCGGGTCCCGAAGCGCTCGCTCTCGAAGACGGCGACGCGGCCGTCCGGCCAGTCCCGGGACTCGGTGAGCGGGTAGGCGTCCCTGGCGGTCGCCATGTCCCCGGTTTCGAACAGCACCGCGCACGGCCCCGCACGGAACTGGCCGAGTCGCTCCTGCAGCCACTCCTCACCTGCTGGCTCGGTCACGGCGATCGGTTCGCCGGGGATCGATGCGACCGTCCCGAACCCCTCGACCGTCCCGCGTGCTGGCGACGGGAAGCGGTAGCGGTCCCCGAGCAGGCGGAGCGCCCGCTCGGGGCGGTCGGTCGCGAGCACGACCTCGCCGATCCCGGTCAGCGGCCCGTCCGCGACGCTGGGAGTCGGCGACACCCGGTACGACAGCGGGGTCCGATCCTCGATCGCGAACGGAAACAGCAGGCGGTTCTCCTCGGAGCCGTACTCGGCACGATCCCACTCGATGAGCGTGCCGTCGTCGCGCTCGCGCGACCCGGACAGCGGCCCGTGTACCTCCCAGCCAGCCGCCAGCGATTGGCGGCAGTCCGCCAGGATGTCGTCGACGCGGACGCACCACGCCGCAGGGCCGGCGTCGGCCCGGATGTGGGCCGGCCAGAACCCGTGGTCGCCGCGTTCGACCTCGGAGATCAGTTCCAGGTACGACCCGTCATCGAACCCCAGCAGCGACATATGGGTAACGTTGTTGCCGTGGACGCCGCCGTACTCCGGCGTCAGCCCGAGTTCGTCGAGTTCCTCGGCAGTCGCCTCCAGGTCACTGCAGGCGTACGGAACGTGATCGATCGTGAGTGCCATACTCCTCGAACGGACCGGCGGATGAAAGGCGTTCAGGTCGTCGACGACAGGATGGGGCGTCAGATCCGGCCGGCGCGGCTCGGGTCAACGTCGATGGCGTCGACCGGGCAGACGTCCACACAGAGCATGCAGTCGATGCACTGGTCCTCGTGGGTCGGGTCGGCCTTGATCTCGCTCTCGGGGTGGCCGGGCGTGTCGACCCACTCGAAGACGTCGACCGGGCAGTCCTCGAGACAGGCGCCGTCCGCGATACAGAGGTCGAAATCGACCGCGACGTGCGTCCCGTGGATCCCCTGGGTCTCGTCGGTCGGCTCGTCGCCGTCCGCCGTCCACACCCGGTGGCCCTCGTGTCTGTCGACTTCTTCGTACGTGTCCTCGAATTCTGGATCGATCGCCATTGCTATCTACTACCACAGCCGGCTGTCACTTAAACCTTCCACCGAACCCGGGGGACGGCGGTCGATCCGGGGCCGGATCAGTTGTGCGCGTAGTACGTGACCGCACGTTCCACGGCGTCCGTCGGAGCGGCGTCGACGCGGACGAATCCGACGCGCTCGAACTGGAGCATTTCGCCGGCGTCGTAGCTCCCAACCCCTGGTTCGCCGTACCCATCGACGTCGCCGTCCATCGTCCGGAGGCGAACGGGAACGTTGTCGGCGGCGGGCACCCAGTGGACGATGTCGACGTCCTCTTCGCGCGTCACGTCGAGATCAGCGCCGACGTACTCGAACCCGTCGCTCGTGTGGCGCACGCAGCCGTATCCCTTGAGCCAGACGCGCTCGCCTTCGGGCGGGAGGTCCGTCGCCTCGACGAGCACCCCGTCCTCGACCGGGATTTCCCGCCGGCCGCGGTCCTCGTGTTCCGGGTGGACGGGTGGATGGCCGGCGTCCGGACCGCCCCGCAGCGCCCGCTCGACTGCACCGCCGCCGTGTTCGTCGCCGTCGCGGACGAGGAACGCGCGGTCGGTTTCGTCGTCGATCAGGTCGCGGTTGTGCGAGTAGATGGCGGACATCGCCAGGTCGACGTTGGAGGCGGAGGTCCCGAGTTCGATCATCGCGTCGACGATGGCCTCGCCGCGGATGCCGCGCCGCCGGAGGCTCGCGATGGTGGGGGCGCGGGGGTCGTCCCAGCCGTCGAGCTCCCCGGACTCGACGAGCTCCTTGATCGTCGACGTCGACAGCGCCACGTCGTACTCGTCGAGCTGGACGTGGCCCCAGTGGATCACCTCGGGGTACTCCCAGCCGAAGTACTCGTAGAGGAACCGCTGTTTCTTCGCCGAATCCTGGAGGTCGATCCCGCGGATGATATGCGTGATCCCCGTAAGGTGGTCGTCGACCCCGCTCTGGAAGTCCAAAAGCGGCCAGCAGCGGTACTCGGCCGCCGCCTCGCGCGGGTGGGGCGTGTCGATCATGCGGAAGCCGACCCAGTCCCGCAGCGCCGGGTTCTTGTGCTCGATGTCGGTCTTGACCCGGAGCACCATCTCGCCGGCGTCGTACTCGCCGTCGACCATCGCGTCGAACTCCGAGCGGACCGTCTCGGCGTCTTTATCGCGGTGATCGCAGGCCTTGCCGTGGTTTTTGAGATCAGAGAACTGGTCGGCCGGGCACGAGCAGGTGTATGCGCCGCCGAGGTCGATCAGTTCGCGCGCGTGGTCGTAGTAAATCTCCAGTCGATCGCTGGCGCGGACGATCTCGTCGGGTGCGAACCCGAGGTACTCGATGGCGTCGATGATCGCGTCGTAGGCGTCGAGGTCCGGGCGCTTGGTCTCGGGATCGGTGTCGTCGAACCGGCAGAGCATCCAGCCGTCGTACAGCTCCTTGTACGTCCCGATCACTGCCGGCATCCGGGCGTTTCCGAGGTGCCAGGGGCCGTTGGGGTTCGGCGCCAGCCGCATCCGCACCTGGTCGACGTCCTCTGCGCCGGGCAGGTCGGGCAGGACCTGGTCCTCTTCCTCGTCGTCGGCGTCCAGTTCCTCCACTTTCTCCGGCGCGAGGTCGGCCAGTCGCTCCCGGCGGTCGTCGGGGTCCATCCCGTTGACTCGCTCGACGACCGGCGCGAGGACGCCGGCCATCTCGTCGCCGTACTCCCGGAACTCGGGGTTCTCGCCCATCAGCGGCCCCATGATCGCACCCACCTGTGCGTCGCTGTCGTGTTTAAGTGCGTTGAACAGCGCGTCAATCTCGGCCTGCTCCCGAGCGCGCTCGCGGGTCTCCTTGTCCATTACCGTGAGGTTCCGGGGCCAGCGGTGAAAAACGCCTTCATTTGGTGCAAACGCGGGACTGGTCGGTTCTCCGTCCGGCGCGGGTCGTTCTCCAAACTGATAGCCGGATCTGTAGCTTTTTGGGGGCGCACCGAAATGACGGGCGTATGGACGTGGTGGCCGTCGGCGTCGGCGGGGCCGGAGGGCGGATCGTCGACGAACTGCACCGTGACGACGCACAGCGACCGGTGTCGTACCTGGCCGCGAGCCGTGTGTTCGACACAGACACCGCCAGCCTGGGTGCGCTCGACCGCGTGCCCGGTGACGCCAGACACCCCTTCGGAACCCTGGCCTTCGACGGGGCGGGCGCGGACGACGATGCCGACGCGACGCGGGACGCGATGGCCGAGCAGGTGACGGAACTCCGCCGCGAGCTGGACGACCTCGTCACTACCGGTGTAACCGGCATCGTCCTCGCTGCGGGGTTAGGTGGTGGGACCGGTGCAGGAGCGACGCCCGTGCTCGCCGAGGAACTCGCCCGAGTGTACGAGCGCCCGGTGTACTGCATCTCCGTGCTGCCGACCAGCGATTCGGAGCAGGCTTCCGAGAACGCCGCCCGCGGCCTGGAGGCACTGGACGGGGTCGTCGACTGCCAGCTCGCGTTCGACAACGAGGCCTGGGTCGGCGACGACGAATCCATCGGGGACCGGATTCCGGCGCTCAATCGGGAACTCGCCGCCAGGCTCGGGACGCTGTTCGTCGCGGGCGAGGTCGATTCGGCCAGCCCCGTTGGCGAGAGCGTCCTCGACGAGACGGACGTCGCCGCGACGCTCGACGCGGGTGGCCTCGCGACGGTCGGGTACGCGAGCGCGCCCGTCTCGAAGTTCCGCGACGTCGAGGACTCGCTGGTCGGCCGTCTCAAGGGGAAACTGCTCGAAGAGGCGACCGACGCCGAGCGGCGCGAGGCGGTGACCAGCACGCTCCGCTGGGCGGTCAGGGGACAGCTCACGATGGACTGCGACCCGGCCGACAGCGCGACCGCGCTCGTGCTGTTCTCCGGGCCGCCGGACTGGCTTCACCGCGGCGCAGTGGCGGACGGGCGCGATTGGGTCGGCGGTCTCAGCGAGAACGCAGAGTTGCGAAGCGGGGACGCCCCCATTACCGGTAGCTCGGAGCTGTCGGTGCTCGTGGTGTTTACCGGCCTCGAACGCGCACCCCGTATCGAGGAGCTCCAGTGGTACGGCGGCTGATCCGAATCGGTACGTTTGCCTGCCTGGGGGCCAACACGGAGGTATGAGCGAGTCAGAGACCGTCACCGCCGGCGGGATCACGGCGGAGTACCGCGAGACCGACACCGAGCGGCTGCTGACGTTCACCGCGGACCGGCGGACGGCGACCGTCGCCCAGAACGTCGAGGGGTACGCGATGCTGAAAGTGCGGGACGGGCCGGACGGCGACGAACTCGAACGGTACTACGGGTTCGACATGGCGCTGGATCACGCGGCGGAGCTGCTGGGAGCATCGCCGCACGACCTTCCCGTCCCCGATACTGCCGAGGACATGGGGATGTGACGGGATAACCTTGCGACATGTATTTAATCAGTGCAGATGATCTCTAAAGCGTCTGATGTCCATCTATCGTTCATCCACGGGGAGACAAGCACTTGAGGAGGCCTACGCTGCCGCTATCGAGAGACTCGAAGTCGAAGCGGATGAACGATACGTCGATACACGGTACGGTGAAACGCACGTCCTCTTAGCAGGACCAGTAGACGGAGCGCCGATCGTTGTCTTCCACGGTGGAAACGCTACGAATCCGCTGACCTTGGATTGGTATAGCGATCTCGCTAATGAGTATCGACTGATCGCCCCAGATACTATCGGTCAACCGGGATACAGTGCTGAGACTCGGGTTGACCCCAACGGAGATGGATACGGCGAGTGGGTCGTCGATCTTCTCGATACATTCGATGTCCAAGTCGCACCGATGATCGGTACTTCGTACGGCGCGGGTATTATCCTCCGAACGGCTGCACTCGCGCCGGAGCGGATTGAGAGTATAGCACTCGTCGTTCCAGCGGGATTCGGAACAGGCCCGCTCATTCCGATGGTAAAAGCCGGTCTCCCTGCGATACTGTATCGTTTCCTCGGATCCGAATGGTTGTTGAATCGTGTTCTAACGGCGATGGTCACACGACCCAACGACCCGATCGTTCGAGAGACGATCGCCGCTTCGCTCCGGCATGTCGAACTCGAACGAGAGTTCCCAAGCGCCACCGCTGACGA
>PXRK01000064.1 GCA_003021015.1 Halobacteriales archaeon QS_4_66_20
ACGGTGGTTGAAACACTGGAGCCAGCCGATCACATCTGGCCTCTACGAGGGGGGCCGGATCGAACACTATACGGATATCACTGAGCGCAAGGAACGCGAATGAGAGCTTGAGTTACGAACCCGGGCAATAGACGAGGCTCCTGTGGGTATTTCGATCACTGACCCCAATCAAGCGGACAATCCTGTTATCTGAATTACAGGCGCTAAGAGGATGTCACCAAGGCCGTCAGCGTGTCGTGCGGTGAATCCGAATTCAAGTACTCAATCCATTTTTGTTTCTTACCCGAGCATAAGCGTATTTGGATCGTGGTGGTTTCGTCATCGTCCGAGCCAGATGTCATACCCCAATATATCCTGCACTTCAGAAAAGAGTTGCCAGGGGTGGTGGGATGTAATAACTGTGTAATGACGATCAGCCAAACATTTGCCGCATCATCGGGTGCATCTCCATCAGCTGCTCTTCGGCGATCTCCTCGTAGAGCTTGTAGGTGATCGACACCGTCAGCAACAGTCCTGTTCCGGAGACGCCGCCGATGGTTCCGAGCATGTTCGCACCCACGGCGAGCACGCCGACCAGCGCGCCGCCGATGACGGTCACCTGCGGGATGTACTGGTCGAGCACCCGCTCGATCGAACGGACGTTCTGGCGGAACCCGGGGATCTGCATCCCGGAGTTGTGGATCTGCTGGGCCGTCGCCTCCGGCCCCATGTCCGTCGTCTTCACCCAGAAGATCGCGAAGATGGCACCGCCGACGATCATGATCGTCAGGTCGACTGTCACCCGCGTCATGATCTCAAGCGGCGAGTTCCCGCCGCCGGCACCGACGAACCACATCCAGTCCCGTGGGCTCTGGATCGGCGCCAGGTAGTAGAAGAACCCGCTGATGACGTTCCCGTCGGTGTCGTAGACGCCCAGCCAGGCGGGCATTCCCGCCCACTGGGAGTTGAGGATGCGGCCGACGAACTGGATGTTCATCTGCAGCGCGCGAACGAGGATCATCGGCAGGACGCTCGCGTAGATGAGCTTCACCGGGAAGCGCCCGCGGGCGCCTTTCACCCGCGTGTTCGACAGCGGAATCTCCACGCGAACGCTCTCGGCGTACACGACGATCACGAAGATGGCGACCGTCGTGAAGATGGCCAGCAGCTGTCCGTCGTTGATCAGGATGTCCTGGATCCCCTGTGGCGTCAGCGGCGAGGCCGTCTCGGTCCGGCCGAGCAGCATGCGGATCCACATCGGGATGATCCCGTACTCGCCGCCGACCGCCGGCATCGACAGCAGGCCGCCGATCATCCGCTGGCTGACGCCCGCGATGATGAACAGCCCGATACCGGAGCCGACGCCCCACTTGCTCACGACCTCGTCCATGAACAGGATGAGGATCCCGCCGACGAACACCTGCGCGAAGATGATCCACTGGAGCAGCCCCGACGAGATGCCGAGCTCCGTCGCGAGGGCCGAATCCACGGTCAGGAAGCCGGCAAACACCATCGGGAGCGCCGTCAGCGCGGTCATGATGACGACCAGCAGCTTCTGGAGCCCCTGGTACAGCACCTGGTCGCGCGGGTTGTTCTGCGTGTCTAGTCCGAGCAGGTCGGCACCGCCGAGCAGCTGCAGCACGATGCTCGCCGTGACGATCGGCCCGATGCCGACCTGCAGCAGCGAGCCGGACGACCCGGCCAGGATCGACCGGAACCGTCCGAATACGTCCCCGCCGCCGGTCTCGAGGCCGAACAGCGTGACGTTCGTCAGGAAAAAGTACAACACCAGAATGCCGGCGGTCCAGCCCAGCTTGCGCTTGAAGGGGACGTGCCCCTCCGGGCGACGGACTGCCGGCATCCGGGTCAGTACGGGTTCGGCGGTGTCCTTCCAGCTCATGTTAATCCTCGTCTGTCTCGGCGGGTTCGGACTCGTCGCTTTTAGTCTCGTCGGCTCTGTCTGACAGCGTCACAGAGCCGCCGGCGTCCTCGATTTTCTCCGCGGCAGTGTCCGAGAACGCGTCGGCGACGATTGCCAGCTCGTTGTGGACCTGTCCGTCACCGAGGACTTTCACGACATCGGCGTCGTGCCCGTCTTCGACGACGTCCCGGGCGTCGATCGTGTACCCGTCGCCGCCGTTGTCGGCGAGCCCCTCGGCTGCCAGCACCGGTGCGTCCTCGTCGAGGCGCCCCACGCTGACCGTGCGGACCTCGTCCTGTACCTTCTCGGGCCGCGAGAACCCGCTGCCTTCCTCGCCCAGCGGCGGGTGGTTGTGCATCTCGTGCTTGTCGCGGCCCGCGGCCCCGCGACCGCCGCGGTGGCCGGCACCGCGACGGTTCTTGTGGGAGCCGCCGCCGTGCGTGCGCGAGCCTCGCTGTCGTTTCTTCTTGTTGGTCATTATCGCATCGCCTCCAGCAGGCTGTCGATCTCCTCGCCCTCGTGGACGCCGATCTGCCCGCCTGTCACGATGGGCTGTTTGACGCCGTCGTGGCCGCCCCGCGGCGGGTGCAGCCGCAGCGTCGGCGACAGGCCGGCGTCCTGCAGCGTCGTCTCCTCGTCGAGCAGCGCCGCCGCGAGCGCCGAAATCGAGTCGTAGTCGGTGTGGTCGGCGACCCACTCGTCGTCGATCCCGTCGCCGTCGTCGGCCGGCCGGCCGCGCCGTTCGAGCAGTAGCTCGACTGTCTCCTGGTTCGGCGTCCCGCGGGCGACGTAGTCGTTGACCTTTGCGATCATCCCCTCGTAAGCCGGCGTCTCCGGCACGAGCGTCGCGTGGTTGATCCGCCCGAGGTTCAGCATCTCGAGCGTGTCGCGGATGTCCCGGTTGACGTTGACCTCGCCGCGCAGCTGGACGAGCGCCTTCATTCCGAGACCTCCTCGCGCTGGCGGTTGCGGACCCGCTGGGGGACCCGCGACTGCGTCGCGTTCTCTAGTGCGTTGTACGTCGCCTTGGCCAGATTGACTGTCGTCCGGGTGTTGCCGTGGCTCTTGGTCCAGGCGTCCTCGACGCCGGCGAGTTCGAGCACCTTGCGGGGCGTCTCCGCCGCCGCCAGGCCAAGCCCCTTCGGGGCCGGCTTGATCTCGACCTCGACGCTGCCGGCCTTGCCGGTCGCCTTCCGGATCAGCGAGTTCGACCCGCCGGGGCGGTCCTCCCAGGAGCCGCTGCCGAGCGGCACCTGGATGAGGTTCAGCTTGCCGATGTCGATCGCCTTCTGGATCGCGCCGCCGACCTGGTCGTCACGCCCCTCGGCGTAGCCGACGAGGCCGCCGCGGTTGCCCACGACGACCACGCAGCGGAACTTCACGCGGCGCCCGGAGTCGGTCATCCGCTGGACCATGTTGATGTCCAGCACCTCGTCCTCCAGGTCCGGCACGAGCTGGTCGACCAGCTCGGGCTCCTTCAGCGGGAGCCCGGAGTTCAGCGCCTCCGCCATCGAGTCGATCTCGCCGTCCGCGACTTGCTTTCCGAGTCGTGTCTGTGGTACCCATCCGTCATCAGCACTCATAGTTCGATCTCACCTTCGAGCAGTGTCTCGCGCATCTCGTCGAAATGCGCTGGCAGGTCCGTTGCGTCGAACTCCCCGCTGTAGAGGCCGTCCTGCCCCTCGGCGTACTCGGCGATGTGCTCGCCCCGGGTCCGCTCCCAGTCGGCCA
This sequence comes from Halobacteriales archaeon QS_4_66_20, assembly GCA_003021015.1. Classification (GTDB taxonomy): domain Archaea; phylum Halobacteriota; class Halobacteria; order Halobacteriales; family Haloarculaceae; genus Halovenus. The sequence continues at coordinate 3,632 of PXRK01000064.1, forward strand.
GCACGTCGTCGTTGTGGGGGATTTCGAGACCGGCGTCGATTGCGCCTTCCTGTACTGCGAACACCTTGCTCCCCGGCGTCGGGGAGTTCAGCCCGATGTCGAGGACCGCCTCCTCGACGCCGGCGTCGAGCGCGCGGAGGCCCGCCAGCAGCCCGGTGAGGTACGCCGTCGGCATGTTGCCGGTCGGCGCCTCCCAGCCGAACTCCGACAGCTCCTCCGAGTTCGCGCTCGCGACTGTGCGGTCGCCCTGGGGCCCGGTCGTGACCAGCTGCGCCCTGACGTGCTTGTTGCTCTTGCGAGCAACGAGCCGCGGCTTGCCGGATTTCAGCAGGCGCAACCGTTGGTGGTAATCTGTCCGGGCCTCGCGGCGGCGCCGCATCGCCACCGTGTATCGTGGTCCTGTTGCCATTATGCTTCACCTCGTGAGTCGTCGATGTACCGCTCCAGATCCGCCACGCTGTCGAACTCGCCGCCACCCGCCATGTCGTAGAGGTCGCGGTACGTCGAGGAGTCGATCTCGCCCTCGTCGCGGAGTTCGCCCAGCCGTTTGCGGAGCGCGCGGATCCGGGACTCCCACTGTTCTTTCTCGTTCTGCCGTGCGCCGGCCTTCCCCTTGCGGGATCCGGGGCCGGTCTGGTGGCCGTACGAGCGCTTTGCCTGTCGTTCGCGGGCGCGACCCCGGGAGTTCCCGCTGGGGGCCTCCGCGCGGATCGCACCCTGCTCGACGAGCTCCCGGACGTCCTCGCGGGTGATCGCTTCCGCGATGTCACCCTGGCGTTCGGGGTCCAGCCAGATGCTGTTCTGGCCGGCGTCGAGCACCTCTGCCGCGAGCCGTTTCTGTGCCTTGAGATCTGTCATTCGACTTCGACCTCCTCGTAGGTCGGGTTGAGTACGCGGATGCCGTCGTCCTCGGCGACCTCCTCGATGCGCTCGCGCTTGCGAGCGCCGACTTTCGAGGCGATCCGCACCGCCTCGCGGTCGCCGTCGACGCCTTCGAGGTCGTCCACGTTGTGCACGCGGACCTCCTCGAAGCCCGACGGGTGCCGGCCCCGGACCGCCGTCGGCGTCCGGAAGCCCGCCTCGACGGTGTCGCCCTTGCCCTTGACGCCCTTGCGCTGCTTCGAGAGCTTCCCGCGCGGGCGCCGCCAGGACGTCGGCACGCGCTGTTTCTTGTGGTGGTCCTGCCGGTTGAACTGCGGCTTGCCGATGCGCTGTCGCTGTGTGAGAAGTCGCTCCTCGCGCTCGTCGAGCTCCGGGGTTTTGTCGACCAGGCCCCGGGGCTGCAGCTCCGTCTCGACCGCCTCGGCGTCCTCGGGCTCCTCCTCGGCCTCGATCTCGGCCTCGACATCCTCGCTCACTTCGAGGTCGCCGACGTCGGCCTTGATGCGGGCCGCCAGCGCCATGCCGATCCCCTCGACGTCCGCCAGCTCCTCCTGGCTCGCGCCGCGGATGTGGTCGATCGACGTGTAGCCGTCCTCCCGCAGCGTCTCGGCTTTCGCCTCGCCGATGCCGCTGATGTCGGTCAGCTCCGTCAGCTCCGGCTCCTCGTCCTCGTCTTCCGCGTCGGCCCCGGTCTCGTCGGCTTCGTCGTCGTCTGCTTCCGCCGCGTCCTCGTCCTCTTCGTCGAGTTCCTCGACCTCCGCCTCGACGTCGTCGCTGACCGCGAGTTCGTCGGTCTCGGCTTTCATCCGGGCCGCCAGCGCCGTGCTGACGCCGTCGACGTCCTGGAGCTGGTCCTGGCTGGCCGCGGCGACGTGGGCCCTGCTCTCGTAGCCGGCTCCGCGGAGCGCCTCGGCGACGTCCTCCTCGACGCCGCCCAGGTCCGTCAGGTCCGACTCGTCCGCGTCGGACTCGACATCTTCTTCGGGCTCGTCGTCGGCCTGCTCCTCGACCGTCTCGCCGTCGGCTTGCTCCTCGACCATCTCGTCGTCGGCTTGCTCCTCGACCGTCTCGTCGTCGACCTGCTCCTCGGCTGTCTCGTCGTCGGCCTGCTCCTCGGCTGTCTCGTCGTCGGCCTGCTCCTCGACCGTCTCGTCGTCGGCCTCGGCATCCTCGTCGGCGCCGAAGGCGACCTCAGTGTCTTCCTCGTCGTCGCTCATCAGGTGTCACCCCGGTTCGGTTTCGCAGTGATGTACGCGCCGTCCTGGAACACGCGGACGTCCTTGTCCGTGACGCGCGTCAGCTGTTCGATGTCAGCGGCGGTCTGGCCGACGGCCTCGATGTCGGGGCCGTGAAGTGTGATCTGCTCGTCGTCGACCTCGACGTCGGTGTCGCCGTGGATCGGCGTCCGCCGCGGCGCCCGCTCGCCGAGGAAGTTCTCGATGACGACGTCGTCGCCCTCGACGCTCACCTGCATCGGGAAGTGGGAGTAGAAGACCTCCATCTCGTACTCCCAGCCCTCGGTCACGCCGTAGAACATGTTCTCGACGTGGCTCTCGAACGTCCCGAGCGTCGACATCGTCTTGGCGTCGTCCTCGTCGCTCTCGATGACGACTGCTTCGACGGGGTCACCGTCTCCGTCCGGCGAAGCCGGAACGTCCTCGACCGACACCGAGACGTCCGGGTACCAGAGCCGTCGCCGTACGCTCCCGTTTGGTCCGTCGACGGTGAGGTCGAGATGCTCCATCCCGGCGCTCACCTCCTCCGGAATCTCCAGTGTTACTCGTGGCATTGTTAGTAGACGTACGCGATGACCTGGCCGCCGATCCCCTGCTCGCGGGCCTCGTAGTGGCTCATGATGCCGTGTGAGGTGGTGACGACGAGCGTCCCGTAGTCGCGGGCGGGGAGATACCGCTTCTCCCACTTCTCGAACTCGTCGGCACCCGCCGCGTAGCGGGGCTTGACGGGGCCACACGCGTTGATTGCGCCTTTCAGTTCGACCTCGAACCGACCGGCCTTGCCGTTGTCCTGCCGCTGGAAGCCGTCGATGTACCCGCGGTCGTAGAGGACCTCGAGTACGCTGCCGATCTCGTTCGAGGCGGGCTGTACGTCCTGTGTCAGGTGCCCGACACCCTCCGCGTTGTCGATCGCCGAGAGCGCGTTGGCGAGTGGGTCGTTTCCTGTCATGAGTACTTCTTGAACCCCATGCTCCGGGACACTTCGCGGAAGCACTGTCGACACAGCCAGATGTCGTACTTGCCGACGAGGCCCTGCTCGCGCCCGCAGCGCTGGCACTCCCGGAGCTGTTCGGTTCGTTTCGCGGCCTGCTCGCCGGTCGGCTCCTCGGACTCGCTTTCGCTCATGCGCTCACCTCCACGTCGAAGGTGGACTCGACGAACGCGACGGCGTCACCGGGCGTCAGCCGGTGGCTCGACGGGATCGACCGCGAGGCCTTGTCCCGCTTTGCGACGCGGTACCCCGGCCGCACCAGGTTGACCGTCACGTCCAGCCCGTAGATGCCGATCGTGGGGTCGTACTCCTGGCCCGGGAAGTCGGTGTGTTCCTCGACGCCGAAGCTGAAGTTGCCGGTGTCGTCGAACTGCGCTTCGTGCAGGTCGACCAGCGCCAGCGCGGTTTCGAGGAACTCGCGCGCCTCGTCGTCCCGCAGGGTGACCTTCGTACCGATCGGGTCGCCCTCGCGGATGTTGAACTCCGGCTCGGTCGTCCTGGCCGTCGTCCGGACCGACTGCTGGCCCGTGATCTCCTCGAGGATCTCCTCGCCCTGGCCGAGTTCGCGGCCGCCCTGGCCGACGCCCATGTGGACGACGACCTTCTCGATGCGGGGTTCGCGCATCTCGTGGAACCCGCTGTCAGTGTCTGAGCTCATTCATCTCCCTCCTGTTCGGTCTCCTCGGCGGTGTCGGCGTCCGCGTCCGCCTCCTCGGTGCCGGCACCGTCGTCGCTGGTGAAGTTCTCGTCGATCACGACGATGTACTCCTCGACGGTCTCGAAGCCGCCGGCATCCTGCTCGACGAGGACGTTGTTCGGCGAACTGCCAGGGGTCACCTGGATCTCCTCGATCGTGCCGATCTCGCCGGCGTGGGCGCCGGCGACGGCGGTGACCAGCGCGCCCTCCTCGGAGACGAAGTGGGCGACGACCTCGTCGGTCTCGTTGTCGACGACCAGCGAGTCGCCGGCCGCGTACGCGTCCTCGTCCTCGACCAAAAGCGTCTGCCCGTCGTGCAGCGTCAGCTGGACGTCGCCGCCGGGCACGTGGCGCTTCTCGTCGATCCTGCCGAGTTTGCTTCCCGCAGCGTCGGCGTCGATCGGCGTCAGCGTCAGCCGACCGCCCTCGTCGGGGAACACGCGGTAGTACTCCTCGCGCTCGTCGAAGGCGACGATGTCGAACATCCCGACGGGGCGCTCCTCGTCGTTGACGGGCGTCCCGTTGATGACGACGTTGTCCTGGTTCAGTGCGTAGCGGGCCTCCTTGCGGCTGTCGGCGTAGCCCAGCACGTCCCGCAGGACGATCAGCAGGGGCACGCCGTCCTCGCCGTGGGGGCCGGCGCCGGCCGTGACGGTGAACGTCTCCTCCTTGCGCTCGACCGGCCAGCTTTTCGGCACCGAGAGCCGCTTCTGGTGGTCACTCATCGTTGCCGGCCTCCTCGAGTCGCTGTTCGCGGCGGTCGTCCGAGAGGTCGAGGCTGGTGACGCGAAGGTTGCTCGCGTCGAGCGGCCGGGGGACCTCCTCGCCGTCGACCGTCTCGACGGTGACGTCTTCGACGTGGACGGTCGCGTCCTTGAGGTCGACGTCGACGACGTCGCCTTCCTCGCCGGCGAAGTCGCCACGCATCACCTCGACGGTGTCGCCCTGGTTGACGCGCACGGATCGGGTCCCGTGCTCGTCGCGGAGGTCCTCCGACAGCGTGGCCCTGACCTGGCTATGCTTCTCGTGCAGCGGGGCCTCCCGCGTCTGTTTCCGCTGTTTGTGTGGTTGTCGAGTCATACGATCATCGTAGCTGTTGATGCGATTGCTCCGAACCGCTCGGCGACTTCCCGCGCGATGGGACCCTTGATCTCGGTCCCGCGCGGGTCCTCGTTGTCATCGACGATGACGGCCGCGTTGTCCTCGAACTTCACGCGGGTGCCGTCGGGGCGCCGGATCGGCTTGCGCTGGCGGACGATCACCGCCTCCAGCACCTGCCGACGCATCTCCGGCGTGCCTTTCGTGACCGAGACGGTCACCTTGTCGCCGATCCCGGCTTTCGGGTGGCGGTTGAGCCGCCCCGTGTAGCCCGCGATGGAGACGACTTTCAGCTCGCGTGCGCCCGTGTTGTCCGCACAGGTCACCAGCGAACCCTTCTCGAGTCCCTGCGTCACGTCAGCCTTCATCGCTTCCATCAGTCGTCACCTCCCTGCTCGCGGCTCGCGCTGTTCGCCTGTCCGGAGGCCTCCCCGTCGACTACCTCGACGACGACGTGTGCTTTCGTCTTCGAGAGCGGTCGCGTCTCTGCGATCCTGACGGTGTCGCCTTCCGACAGCGGCTCCAGCACGCCCGGCACGTGGGCCGGGATGCGCGAGCGCCGCTTCATCATCCGGTCGTACTTGGGAACGGTCACGTCGTACTCGCGTTCGACGACGACCGTCTTCGCCATCTCCGTCGAGACGACCTCGCCCTCGATGACCTGCCCGCGGACGGACAGCTCACCGTAGAACGGGCACGTCTCGTAGTCGTACTCCTCCGGGTTCTCCGGTTCTGGTGGTCGTGGTACGTCGAGTCCTATCGCCATCGTGAATCACCTGTCTGTTCTGTGCGCCGCGCCGGGCGGGCGAGCAGCCGTTCGCCCGCCGTCCGGACGACCTCCCCCGACGGGAGCGTCCACTCGAAGGTGGCGCTTTCCTTCGGGACGTGTGACACCTGCCCGTCTGTCTCGATGCCGAGCGTCCGGGTCGTCTCTGTCACGACCTCGCCCGAGACGCCGATGACGTCCGGGTTCGACGCCGACACCACCCGCACGTCCAGGCCGACGAGTTCGTGTCGCACCAGCGTCTCTGCAGTCAGTGCCATCTACTCGTCCCCCTCGGGTTCGAGGTCGCCCTCCTCGCGCTGGATCGTCTTGATCCGCGCGATCGCCCGGCGCATCTCCTTGATTCGCCCCGGGTCCTCGGGCTGGGCACCGGCGGCCTTCACCGACACCGCGTTCAACAGCTCCGTCTCCAGATCCTCCAGCTCCGCCTCGCGCTCCGCGGGCGTCATGTCGCGGATCTCGGCCGGGTGCAGGATCGTCATTCGTCCTCACCCTCCTCGTCGCCCTCGTCCTCAGCCTCCGCTTCGTCGTCGGCGTCGGCTTCCTCATCATCCGCCTCGTCGTCGTCACCCTCCTCGTCGTCGTCACCCTCCTCGTCGTCGTCCTGCATCGCCTCGAGGGGTTCCTCGTCGGTGTCGGCCGACTCGTCGTCGGCTCCCTCCATCTCGTCGAGGATCTCCTCGGCTTCGGCCTCGGCCTCCTCGTCGAGTTCCTCGTCGACATCGGCTTCGAGGTCGTCGAGTTCCTCCTCGACGGCGTCCTCGTCGGGCAGGTCGGGCTCGTCGAACTCGGCCTCTTCCTCGATGACTTCTTCGTCGGGCGTCTCGGCCTCGGCGTCGGCCTCGCCCTCCGCTTCGGGCGGGGCACCGATACTGGGCTCGGCTTCCTCGCCGTCTTCGGGGGCGCCGTCCTCCGGTTCGCCGGCCAGCAGCTCCTCGACGCCCTCGGTCTCGGCGACGTAGTCCTCAACTTCGACGCCCTCGCGGATCTCGAAGTCGTCGGGCAGTTCGGCACCCGGCGGGATGATCTTCACCTGCACCCCGATGGTGCCGAGCTGGACGACGGCCGTCGAGACGCCGTAGTCGACGATCTCCTCGGCCGGTTCGCCGTTGTGCTTGATGTACCCCCGGTTGAACTTCTCGACGCGCGAGCGTGCGCCCGTCACTTTGCCCGAGAGGACAATCTCGGCGCCGTGGGCGCCGGCTTCCATGATCCGGTCGATCGTCGTGTGCCCGGCCTTCCGGAAGTACCAGCCGCGCTCGAGGGCGTTCGCCAGCCTGTCGGCAACGATGCGGGCGTTGAGGTCCGGCTCCTCGACCTCCTGGACATCGACCTGGGGGTCGTCGAGGCCGAACTCCGTCTCCAGCGTGTCGGTGATCTTGCGGATGTTCTTCCCGCCCTTGCCGATCACCATGCCGGGCTTTTCGGCCTTCAGGACGATCTGGGTGCCCATCGGCGTCTTCGCGATCTCCATGCCGCCGTAGCCGGCGCGGCCGAGTTCGTCCGCGAAGAACTCGTCGATCTGCGTGCGCTGGAGCCCGTTGTCGATGAACTGCTGTTCGTCCGCCATCAGTTCTCGACCTCCTCTAAGATCAACTCGACGTCGACCTCGGGGGTGTTCCACGGCGAGGCCCGCCCCATCGCGCGGGGCTCGCGGCCTTCCTGTTCGCCGACCTTGTGGGCGGCGACGTGCATGATCTCCATCGACCCGCCGTCGAACCCCTGGTTGTCGGCGTTGTTGATGGCGTTTCTCAGCAGGTCGATGAACGCCTCGCTGGCCTTCTCGGGGAAGCGGCCGGCGTCCCATCCGTCGATATCCTTCCTGTGGCCGACGCCAGCGTTGTGCTGGCGGAACGGGACCGACCGCTCGCCCTCGATGACCTCCTCGAGGTACGTCACGGCATCGCCGGCCGCCATCCCCTTGATCTCACGGGCGATGGCCTTGCTGTGCTTGTGACTGATCTGTCGCTCCCGGAGCATCGCTTTGGCCGTCGTGTCCGGGTCGGCGTCGACTGAGTAGCTGATTCCCATGGTTACTTGAGGGGGACGAACTTCGAGGAGCGTGTCGCTCCGATGCCGGCCTGTCCGTGCTCGACGTCCGTCCGCGTCAGCTGGAACTCGCCGAGGTAGTGGCCGAGCATCTCCGGCTCGACCTGCACGCGCTCGAAGCTCTCGCCGTTGTGGACGGCGAACGTCAGGCCGACCATCTCCGGGAGGATCGGCATGTCCCGGAGGTGGGTCCTGATCGGATCGTTCGCCGTCTCCTCCTCGCCGGCTTCGCGTGCCGCCGCGAGCAGCTTCTCGTGCTCGACGGACAGACCGCGTTCGATGGTTCGCCGCTGTCGGGCGGGGAGCAGTTCCGCGACGTCCTCGACGCTCATCTCCTGCAACTCTTCGAGCGTGTAGCCACGGTAGGTGAACTCGCCCTCGTGGCCGATCTGGTAATCCGAACTCACGTGTCACCACCTCTGCCGGTCCGTCGCGAGGAGATGTCCCCGACCTTGCGTCCCGGCGGGGCGTCCCGCGAGATGCTCTTGGGTTTGCCGGGGTGCTGGCGGCCGCCGCCACCGAACGGGTGGTCGACGGCGTTCATCGCCACGCCCCGGACGCGGGGCCACACCGTGCCTCGCGAGGACACTTTGTGATACTTCGTGCCGGCCTTCAGCATCGGCTTGTCGGTCCGGCCGCCGCCCGCGACGACGCCGATCGTCGCCCGGCACTGCGGGTCGAGCCGCTTCATCTCGCCGCTGGGAAGCTGGACGACCGAGACGTTCCGGTCGTGGGTGAGCAACGTCGCGCTTACGCCCGACGCCCGGGCGTACTTGCCGCCGTCGCCCGGGTTCGCCTCGACGTTGCAGACCGGCACGCCCTCCGGGATCTCCGCCAGTGGGAGCGTGTTGCCGGGCTCGATCCGCGCCGAGACGCCGACCTGGATCTCGTCGCCGACCGTGATCCCCTCGGGGGCGAGCACGAGCCGGCGGTCGCCGTCGTCGAACTGGATGTCCGCGACCGGCGCGCTGCGCGCCGGGTCGTGTTCGATGCCGACGACCTCGCCGGTGACGACGTCGCCGTCCTCGACGTTACGGTGGCTGAGCTCTGCCTTGTAGCGGTGTGAGGGGGCACGGAACGTCGGTCCGCCGCGCCCGCGTCGCTGTCCTCTGATGCGTCGTCCCATTGTCAGAACACCCCGATCCTTGAGGCGATCTCTTGTGCGTCGTGGTCCTCAGAGAGCTGTACGGTCGCTTTCTTCTCCCCCTTCGGCGTCACCATCGTGTTCACGTCGACGACGGCGACGTCGAACTGCGTCTCGATCTCGTCCCGGATCTCGTCTTTCGTCGCGTCCGGGTGACAGACGAACAGCAGCTTGTTCTCGAAGTCCATCTGGTCGACGGCCTTCTCGGTGACGTGGGGGTGCTTGATTGCCTGCGTCATCGGTCGCTCACCTCGTCGATTGCGCTCTCGGTCCAGAGGGTCAGCCGTCCCGGCTGTGTGCCGGGGGCCAGCTCCTCCGCGTCGAGTTCGCCCGCTGTCGTCACGTCGACGCCCGCGAGGTTGCGGGCGGCCCGCGAGGGCTCCTCGCTGGTGACCACGAGCAGCGACGTCGCGCGACGGTACTTCCGTCCGCGGGTCGTCCCCTGGCCGGCACGGATCGTCGTCTCCTCGGCGCGCTCGATGTCGGCTGCGACGCCGAGGTCTTCGAGTGCGGCGAGGGCCTCCTGGGTCTTCTCCAGGTCCTCGAACTCGTCGTCGACGACGAGCGGGAGGTCGACCTCCTCGTCGAACTCGTGGCCGCGCCCGCTGACCGTCTCGGGGTCGGCAGTCGCCGCGATGGCCGACCGGATCGCCAGCTTGCGTTCCTTGTCGTTGATGTCGAGCCCGCGGTCCTTCTCGGCCTTCGGCGGGTGTGCCGGCCGGCCGCCCACTGTCTGGGGAACGCGGCGGCCACGCCCGCCTTCGCGGGGGACGTGTGCCATGCCGCGGCCGCTGCCGAACGACTCGGCCGGCGTCCGCATGCCGGCGTACTCGTCGGCGCCGTAGTCCTGTTTCCTGTTTGCCTGTGCTGCGAGCACCGCCTTCCGGATCAGATCCGGTCGGACATCGTGCTCGAAGACATCGGGAAGTGTGAGTTCCCCGTCCTCGTCTCCGTCGAGTGTGCGTACTGGTACGTCCATACTCATTGCCCCTGGTTCGATTCCGTCGAGACGTAGCGCACCTCGGGATCGAGGCGCGGCTGGTCGTTCGGACGCACGGCCGGGCGGAGCCGGACGAGGCGCTTGTTCGGGCCGGGGACGGAGCCTTCGACCAGCGCATACTGGCCGTCGACCTCGCCGTAGTTGACGAACCCGCCGTCGACGGTGGGGTCGTCCTCTTCGGCCAGGTCGATCAGTCGCTTGTTCAGCTCCGTCCGCTGGTGGTAGCCCATCTGTCCCTGCTGGGGGACTGTCGAGCGCACGCGCGAGGGGTTCCACGGGCCGAGGTTACCGATCCGGCGCCGCCAGCCCTGGCGGGCGTGTTTCCCCTTGCGCTTCTGGACGCCCCAGCGCTTGACGGGGCCCTGGGTGCCCTTGCCCTTCGTGACGCCCGCGACGTCGGCGTACTCGCCCGCACGGAACACGTCGTTGACGGTGTACTCGCCCTCCTCGAGGAGGTCGAGCCCGTAGTCGACGCGCTCGTCGAGGGAGCCGCCGCCGACGCGGTGCTCCATCACGTCCGGTCGCTTCTTCGGCACGCCGTCGAGTTCGCCCGGGACCGTGTACGTGATCGCGCGTACGTCCGCGAGGTCACCCGACTCGAGTGCGTCCCTGATCTGTTCCTCGGCAGCGTCCGCGTCGGACTCCTCGGGCAGGTCGAGCGCCCGATCCAGTGTCGGATCGAACTCCGCTGCCCAGACGTCCGTCAGCGGTCGCTTGCCGTACGGCGTTGCTTCGTAGGCCCGCAGCGCGACGACCCGCATCGGTGGCGTCTCCACCACGGTGACGGGGACCGTCTCCTCCATCCCCTCCCGGGGGGAGTCCGGCTCGTCGTTGATCATCACGACGTGGCTCATGCCGGCCTTGTACCCGGCAAAACCCTGCAGCCCCGGCTGTCCGTCGTCGTCGGGCCAGCTGTTGAACCGCGGCGTCTCACTGTTCGCCCGACTACGCGGGCCGAAGCCCAGCGAGCCTTTTCGTGGTCGTTCTGGTTGTGGCATGTGCGTTCACTCCATGAGGTTCAGGCACGCCAGCGTGGCGAACACCGCTTCCTCGGTGCGCACCACCTCGCTGCCCTGGTCCGGAACCGTGTCGAGCCAGAGGTCGAACCGTCCAGTCTCACTCTGGTCGTCTTCGCCGACCGACCCGGGGTCGAGCCCCAGTATCGCCGGCAGGCCACGCTCGGGCGCGCCGAACGCGACCGTGAGCGCGCGCTCGCTCCCGACGCTGCTGTTGGCGGCGAGTTCGTCGAGACGGCTCGACCGTAGCGGCTCACCGTGCCGTGACGTGGCGATGGTGAGACCCGCGTCGTCGCGGTCGAGCGCTGTATCGAGGTCCGCGGCGTCGACGGCGTACCCCGGCGGGGGGACGTCCTCGAGCTTTGCCCGGACCGGCTCTCGCGAAGAGACCCTGACGGTGACGCGCTCCCCCTCGCCCAGCTCCCTGTCGGGAGCCGGGAGGGAGATCAGGTGTTGCAGTCCGCAATTGACCCGGACGCGACCATCAGCTCCGACCTCGGTCACGATTCCCTGTCTTAACGACCCCGAACCTTCGGATCCGGAGCCGGTCTGTGAGCGGACGCGGAGCGGCGGCAGGACGCCCGCGTACTCCAGTTCGTCCCGCTTTGCCCACACCGCCTTTCGGAGGTACGGGGGTGTCGCGGCGTACCGCAGTACGGTTTCGACGAACCCGTCGCCGTACCGCCGCTCGGCCGCGGCGTCCGGGTAGACCGTCAACCGGTCCACCCGGAAGATCGTGGCCGCGCGGGCCACGTATCCGAGTTTGCGAGTCGCCTCGCGTTTGTCTTCCGCCTCGCGGACGAGTGACGACGGCACGAGCACGCTGACTGTCATGCCGTGACGCTTCCACGTCGCGCCACTAGACTGTAGCGATTATTCTTCTACGCGGGCTTAAAAAGGGAGCGTTTCGTCCACGCGCTGTGAGGGGTTCACACGCATACCTGGCCCGACGGATGACAATTATTTATTATCTTTGAGACACGTCCACCTAATATGAGAGGAACACCGGCATTAATAATATTGTGTATCTCTCTCATCATCATGGGTGGCTGTTTGATGCTTGATGACACAGAATCAGATTCCGCTCCGAACAGTGATACCATTGCGACAGAAACGCCAGATACGGAAAATTCGAATAGAATTACACCGGAGGATGGATGTAAATTTGTTGACAAAGGGGTAGATCCAGTTTCTGCCATGTGTTTAGTGGGAGAAAAACCTCCGGATATACGTGTAGAAAACAAATATACAGAGAAAGAAAACATCTCAGTTTTCATTAATAATGACGAGACGGTCACATATTCTCAAAATATTACTCTTCGCGCTCTTGAAGACCAAATCCTGGAAGATGTTATTACTGCACCGGGCAATTATACTATTAAAGGCATCACATCAGATGGGACTATTGCAGAAGACGAATGGGCAGTAAACGAAAGATACGAAAAGGCGGGTGAGGTTCAGTGGGTAATCCAAATAACGAAGGAAAGAGATATCCGAATCTTTAGAGTGTCAACCTACTAGCAATCAGAATCTCGACTATAGTGTGTGAAGACTTCTATGACACCCTCCAACCCGGGAACGTGAAACTGTTTGCCAATCGGTCGCCGTTTCCGGAACGCTTTTATCTTCCATGCCCTCTACGTATTGCTGGAAAGGCGCGCTGGTGTTGAGCGAACGCAGTGCGTTCGCGATGCTCAGCGCGAGTGAAACGAGCGCTGGTGGTGTAGTGGTATCACAGGACCCTGCCACGGTCCTAACCCGAGTTCAAATCTCGGCCAGCGCATATCCGGCTTCTCACGGGCTAATGCCCCAAATTTCGGCCCAACTGAGAGCGAAGCAAACAATGTTCAGAACCAAGATAGCACTCATATCTTACGGGGCATCGAATCGTGCAAAATGGAGCGAGAGGTACTGAAGATGGAACTAAACCAAGGAGCCGAGAATATAGACTTCGGATTCAATCCCCTTCCGGCAAAAACCGATGGGGCGCTGGAGTCCTGTCACAATAGGGCGAGAGCTGACTACGAAACCTGGAAGCGGGACTTCCTCGAATGGCTTACCATCGAAGGCAAAAGACCTGACAAACTGGAAGGTCCCGGAACGTCTTCGCGTGGTTCAAATCTCGGCTAGCGCACTTCTCCGATTTTTCACTCCCACGGATGATTCCCGGGGTCGTCGGGCCAGAGCGGGTACCAGTACTCCCGGTCGTCCTCGACGGACAGTTCCCCGTCCAGCACGCCCGAGAGCTTGTACTCGACGCTCTCGGCGCGCTCCTGTGCCGCCCCACCGCTGGACCCGCCGCCCGACCCACTCGCCACCGGTTCGGGCGCGAACGGGTAGTACGCGCCCCGGCGGAACGAGTACACCCAGTAGACGTGCTGGCCCTCGGGAGTGCCCGCGCGGTCGGTCGCCTCGAAGGCAAACAGCGCGGCGAGCAGCCGCGAGCCGTACCGGCCCTCGATGAGCGTGTCGGCGGCGAAGTGGACGCTCGTCACCAGCGCCTCGGGATCGGACGCCTGGAGAACGATCCACTGGTAGCCGTACTCGTCCTCGTGGAACTCGGCGACGGTGCCCATCTCCTCGGCGCTGGCGTCGAGGATCTCCCGCACCTCCGCGACTGTGTCACGGAAGCTGGTGCTGTCGACGTCCGAAAAGCACAGCGCGGCCGTGCCCGCCGGCGCGTAGCCCAGCTCCGCCTCCATCGTGACGTAGGCGGTGCTCATCCCGAACAGGTCCTCGGGATCGGCGTCCCGTGTCGCGGCCGCCTCGGCGCCAACCCCCAGGAGCTGGCGGACGCGGTCGAACAGTCCCATCGTCGTCGAGTTCGCCGCCGACCGGCAAGAAGGCGTTCATTCGTCTCCGGCGACGAACGACGGTGGCGCCCGATCGGGGCGGCGCTGGCCGGAACTGGGACCGCGCGAATCGTAACCCCTTTAGCCGAACCCTTGTAATCCGGGGGTGGGTCCTGGTAGGGTAGTGGACTATCCTCTTGGCTTGCGGAGCCAGGGACCGGAGTTCAAATCTCCGTCAGGACGTTCACTTCTTCGACATCTTCGCTTCGCTCAGATGTCTCATCGTTCACGCCCTGACGTGCCCAACGGCTCGCTTCGCTCGCCGTTGGACTCCGCCAGGATGCTTCTCTGCAGCACAACGCGACGAGCGACAGCGAGACCTCACGCGTCGACGCCCGCTTTCCTGAACAGGTACGACCAGCCGAGCAGCGCGATGAAGGCGGCAGCGAAGGAGACGGCACCGGTGGTAGCTGCCTGCGAGAGCGGTTCGTCGTGCAGGACAACGCCAGTTCCGGAGACTGCCACTGCGGAGACGAGAGCGATCATCAGGTAGACGACGACCCGGTGATCGTCCAGCCAGTCCGCTGATCGGTGTGAGGCGCCCATTGACGGATGCCAGTTCGCCCCGCAGACCATTATAATTTGCTGCAGTGTCTCGCCATCTTAAACACCATTACAACGTCATCCGATCCAGTCGTTTCCAGCATACACCGACTTTTATGTGAGGGCTCGCCGTTCGGGGCGGTGTAGCCCGACGATGAAAGACCGGCGGTCCTGGCTCACCTTCGAGCTCGAACTGTTCCGGTACGACCCCGTCGAGTGGCTCGTGCTGACGGGCGACCGGCTGCTGGTGAGCCTCCTCCAGGTCGTCGTCCTGATCGGCGCGCTCGCGGCGGTGAGCCTCTCGGGGCTCGTCCCGCTCGCCGAGGAGACGCCGATCCTGTTTCTCCTGTTCGCGCTGATCGCCGCCAACTTCACGCTCATCGCCATCGTCACCTCGCTGGGGCAGTTCATCCTCAGCCAGCGGCTCGAATCGCCCGGCGAGATCAGAGCCAGACTGCGCGAGACGATCGCCTACCGGGAGGACGTCGGCGAGACCGTCGGCGATCCGGTGTTGCCCGTCAAGCCCGACGCGTTCTTTCGCGTACTGTTCGAGAGTGCCGACAGCGACCTCGCGACCCTCGAAGAGCTGATGTCGGAGGGGCGAACCCAACGGACGCGCGAGGAACTCGCAGACCTCGTCGAGGGGCTGCAGTCACACACCGACCACGTCGCCGGGCTGCTGGAGCACCCGGCGAGCGAGATGAAACACGCGCTGTTTGTCTCGCTGAACACGAACTACGAGAACCACGCCCACCGGACGTGGTACCTCCAGCGGGAGTACGCCGACGAGTTCACCGACCGGATCACCGACCAGCTCGGCCGGCTGGCCGCAACGCTCGAACACATCGTCGTCGCGAACCGGCTGTTCGAGGCGACGTTCATCGAGGCGGAGGTGTCCGAACTCGCGCGGTACCTGCTGTACGTCGGGCTCCCCGTCCAGGTCGCGGCGATGATCACGATGTTGCTGTACACCGCCCCCGGCGGAACGCCGCTGGTGTCGCCGTCCGTCGTGGCAGTGCTCGTGCCGGCCGTCCTCGTGGCGGGGTTCACGCCGTTTCTCATCCTGAGTTCCTACATCGTCCGGCTGACCGTGGTGGCCCGGCGGACTGCGGACGACTTCCCGTTCAGCTCACAGCTGCGACAGGCGGTCGCGCTGCGCGACGCGTTCACCGACGAGGAGTAGCTGCGGCGGTCCGGAACGGCTCGGCCGCGGCACACATCCCGCCGCCGCGTCCCGCAGCCACACCTTCCAGAACTGTCGCTCGTGACTCGCAACGGCTCCCGCGAGTTTTGCCGTTACTTGTGGTTATAAATTTGTTCAGGTATATGCGTAACACACATGACCAACGAGCAACGGGACAGCCGCGGGTTCGGCACGCGCTGCGTGCACGCGGGCCAGGACGAACCGGACCCGGGGACAGGGGCGCGAGCCCCGCCGATCTACCAGACCACGTCGTACGTGTTCGAGGACGCCGAGCGCGCGGGCGATCTGTACGACCTCGCGGCCGAGGGCAACGTCTACTCGCGGTTCGACAACCCGACGGTGTCGACGCTGGAGCGGCGCCTCGCGAGCCTCGAATCCGGCACTGCCGCGGTCGCGACCGGCTCCGGGATGGCCGCGCTCGACGCCGCAACCTCCATACTGGCGTCAGCCGGCGACAACGTCGTCTCCGCTTCCTCCATCTACGGCGGCACCCACTCCTACTTCTCGAACATGGCGACCCGGCGCGGCGTCGAGCCGCGGTTCGTCGACACCCTCGACCCCAACACCTACGCGGACGCGATCGACGACCGCACCGCCTACGTCCACTGCGAGACGATCGGCAACCCGTCGCTGGTGGTGCCGGACCTCGAAGCCATCGCGGAGGTCGCCCACGACCACGGCGCCCCGCTGTTCGTCGACAACACGTTCGCCACGCCCGCGCTGTGTCGCCCGCTCGAACACGGCGCCGACCTCGTCTGGGAGTCGACGACGAAGTGGATCCACGGCTCCGGCACGACTGTCGGCGGTATCCTCGTCGACGGCGGCTCGTTCCCCTGGACCGAGTACCCCGAAAAGTACCCCGAACTCGGCGCCGAGAGTCCTGCCTTCGAGGGCACTGTCTTCGCCGAGCAGTTCGGCGACCGTGCGTTCGCGGTCGCGGCCCGTCAGCGCGGGGTGCGGTCGCTCGGCGACGGACAGAAGCCGTTCGACGCCTGGGCGACGCTGCAGGGGCTCGAAACCCTCTCGCTGCGGATGGAGCGCCACTGCGAGAACGCCCGCCAGGTCGCGTCGTACCTCGACGATCACCCCGAGGTGTCGTGGGTGAACTACCCCGGGCTGGACGCCCACGAGACCCACGACGACGCACGGCGGTACCTCTGGAACGGGGCGGATGACGACAGCGTGAGCGATCCGAGGACGGGCACAGTCGACGGGTTCGGCGGCATCGTCACGTTCGGGCTGGAGGACGGCTACGACGCGGGCGTGCGGTTCTGCGAGGAGACGGAGCTCGCGCAGTTCCTCGCGAACGTCGGCGACGCGAAGACGCTGGTGATCCACCCCGCGAGTACGACCCACGCCCAGCTCTCCGCCGAGGAGCAGCGCACGTCGGGCGTGACGCCGGACCTGCTGCGGCTCTCAGTCGGCATCGAGGACGTCGACGACATCCTCGCCGACCTCGACCGGACAATCGACCGCGCGAGCGGCACGGCGGGTGAGCTATGACGGGGACGAACGCGACCCGGGAGACGGTGTCGCTGGGCCGCTTCGAGTTCGAGTGCGGCGAGACGATCCCGGACCTGGAGGTGACCTACGAGACCTACGGCGAGTTCACCGGCGACAACGCGGTGCTGGCCTGTCACGCCCTGACCGGCAGCGCGAACGTCGCCGGCGGCCTGCCGGACGCGAGCGACGCTGGTGACGGGGACGACGAGGGGGACGGTGACGCCGACGTGAAGGGCGGCCCGAGGTCGACCGCGGGGCAGGCCCGCGCCTGGTGGGACAACATCGTCGGGCCGGGAAAGGCCATCGACACCACTGAATACTTCGTCGTCTGTGCGAACGTTCCCGGCTCCTGCTACGGGACGACCGGGCCGGCGTCGATCGATCCGGAGACCGGCGAGCCGTACGGCACCGACTTCCCCGCGGTGACCGTCGCCGACTGGACGAACTGCCAGCGCCAACTGCTCGACGAGCTCGGCATCCCACACCTGCACGCGGTCGTCGGCGGCAGCGTCGGCGGGATGAACGCCCTCGAGTGGGCGAAACAGCACCCCGACCACGTCGAGAAGATCATCCCCATCGCCGCGGCGGCCCGCCTGGACTCGCAGTGTCTCGCGCTCGACGCCATCGCCCGCCGGGCGATCATGACCGACCCCGAGTGGGGGGACGGCGACTACTACGGCGACGGCCACCCCGACGAGGGGCTGGGGATCGCCCGCCAGATCGGCCACGTGATGTACCTCTCGAAGTCCTCGATGGAGCGGAAGTTCGGCCGCCGTGCCGCCGGCCGGGACGCCGTCCGCTCGTTCCCGCCGGATCCCGCCGCCGACTTCTTCCCCTACCGCGACGTCGCGTCGTACCTCGACTACCAGGCGTCGTCGTTCGTCGAGCGGTTCGACGCCAACTCCTACCTGTATCTCACGCAGGCGATGGACAACTACGACCTCTCGCAGGGGTTCGACGGCGACGCCGCTGCACTCGCCGCCTTCGACGGCGAGGCGCTGGTGATGTCCTTCACCGCCGACTGGCACTTCACCACCGCCCAGGCCGAGTCCCTCGCCGAGTCGATGCGCGAGGCCGACGTGACGGTGGCCCACCACGTCGTCGAGTCCGACCACGGCCACGACGCGTTCCTCGTCGAACCGGCGAACGTCGGCCCGCCGCTGTCGGACTTCCTCGCGGAGGGCGTCGACGGCACGGCGGTCACCGACACGGACCCCGACAGGGACGCCGACGGCGCCAACTCCTCGTCGCTTGCGCCCACCCACTCCAGCCTGTTCCGGGGGTAAATCCGACTGCAATCGGGGTCGCTGTGGGGGCGCGGCTGGGCGCGCTGCCAGCTCCGTGATGCGGTGGCGCCGGGGCGACCCGTCGACGACCGTTCGGCTGCCGGTCACTCGACGACGACAGTGCCGACCATCCCGGCAGCCTCGTGGGGGATGCAGACGTACTCGTGCTCCCCCGCCGTCTCGAACGTGTGGACGTAGGCCTCGCCGGACTGGACCGCGCCCCGGCCGTTCTCCCAGCCCTCGCGGGCGGCGTCCTCGCTCTCGAACCCGCCGGCGGCCCAGTACGTCGCGTCCGCGGGAACCCCGTCCGCGAGGGCGGTCACGGAGTGTGGCTCGCCGGCGGCGTGGCGCCACGCGACGGTGTCGCCCTGCTGGACGGTGAGTTCGGCGGGCTCGAAGGCAACGGCCTGCATCTCCACGACGTGGTCGGCGTCGTCGGGGACGCCCGCGACGACGTTCGGGCCGCCCTCGAGGTCGGCCTCGCCGTCGTCGGAACCGTTCTCGCTCCCGCCGGGTCCGACTTCGGGTGCCGCCTCGGGCGCGCCCGCGACGGCGAACTGCGCCCGGAGCGTCGCCGTCGCGAACCGCTCGGCGGCCGCGTCGACCCCCGTTCCGGCGTCGAGCGCCCCGGCGTACTCCTCCAGCGCGTCCTCGAACGCCTCGTAGCTGTCGTGGTCGGCCTCCTCCAGCAGTTCGTGGACCTGTGCCTCCTCGAAGTGGGCGAAGGTGTCCTGCACGATCGATGCGGCTGAGGAGTCGTCAATCCGGGCGAGCGCCGCTGCGTCCCAGCCGCGCGCCTGCAGCGCGGCCAGGTGCGCGGCGCCAGCGAGTTCCTCCGGGACGAGCGCGTAGATGCTCCGGGTCGCCGCGTCGAACGCCTCGGCTGCGCTGTCGGTGGCCGCGCCGCCGTCTTCGGCCTGGGCGGCCGCCGCTGCGTCGTCGAGCGCCTCGACGACCGTCTCGGCGGCGTCGGCGTCGACCTCGGCGACCATCCCCTGCATCTTCTCCGCGAACGTGTCGCCGATGTGCCCGAACTCGTGGGCGGCCTCGCCGAACTCGCCGATCCGCGCGAGTAACGCGGCGTCCTCGACGTGCGTGCCCAGCACCAGCAGCGTGAGCGGCTTGATCCGCTCGGCGCCGACTGTCGCGCCTTGCGCTTCCCGGAGGTGTCCGTCCGCGGCTTTCATCTCGTCGTGTGCCGCCTCCAGGTCGCCGGCAGCGAGGGCGTCCCGGAGCCCGCCGAGCCCGTCCTCGAACCCCTCGTAGGCCTCCTCGCCGGCCTCTTCGAGCGCCTCGTGGGCGTTCGGATCGCCCGCCGCCGTCTCGAACCGCTCGAAGATCCCCGCGGCCACAGTCTCGCCTGCGTCGAACAGATCGGCGTGGCCGAGGATCACCGGGTCGCGCAGGCGCGTCCGGATCGCGTTCCACTCGGCGGCGATCGCCACGTCTTCCGGCGCGGCGTCCAGCTCGGCCGGCGGACCGTCGCTCTCCCCGTTCCCGTTCTCGCTCTCGGATTGTTGTTCCCCGTTTTGACCGTCACCGTCGGCTTGCTGTTCCCCGTTCCCCTCGCCCCCGTCAGTCAGCGTCGCGTCCTCGTCGTCCGATCCCTGACAGCCTGCGAGGCCTACGCCAGCCATTGCGGCGGCGGTCGCCCGCAGCCACGTGCGTCGTGTCTGCTCCATGCTTTTAGGCTAGCCTAAAAACATAAAACGCTTCCGTTTTTTAGGCCGGCCTAAATCCAGCCGTCTGAACGAACTGGTACGGTATCTATCTACTATCAGATATGATCATAGACACGGGAAAGATCGAAAACATCCCCGAGGAGTGCCCCTCCTGTGGCGAATGAGGTTGATTTCATCTATTTCTACAGGCGGAGCAGGCCGAGTGCCTCGGGGTCGTCCGGAAATCGGAGATTTCCGTGATCACGAGAATCTGCGATTCTCGAACGACTTGACCCCGAGG
>PXRK01000065.1 GCA_003021015.1 Halobacteriales archaeon QS_4_66_20
CCTGCATCAGTTCCGTCCCCGCGGAGTGAAGGAACTTGAACTGTTCTTCCCGCCGTTTGAACGACGTAACATCCTGACAGCTCCCTCTGACAGTGATGGGTGTTCCGCCGCTCGTTACTGGTTCGCCACGTATCCGTACCCACTGTCGGTCCTCACCGTCGAGTTCAGCGATCTCGTCGAACGGTTCTCTTTCGTTGATTGCGCGGTCGAACGCATCCCTGATTCGCCGTCGGTCGTCGGGAGTGTACAGTTCGTCAATTCCGTCCAGGGAGAGTGTCCGATCGGGCGAGACGCCGTGAATTTCCCGCGCCTGTTTGTTCCACCATACCGTCTCGGTTGGAATCTCGTACTCCCAGGCCCCGGCGTCTGCCAGGTCGAGAGCAAATTCGAGCCGCTCGCGGTGTGACGCGTTCCGCTGGGTGACTGCATTCTCGATGCTCTCTGCCAACGTGGCGTGGTGCTCATCCATCTGGTCGATCACGAAGTAGTCTGTGACGTTTGCTGACACCACCTCTGACGCTGTCGGTTGCGCGTCCTCACTCGCCAACAGCACAGACGGCAAATCAGAGTCGCCGGCGTACGACGAGAGAAACGCCGTGCCAGTCTCGTCCGGCAACACGTACTCGGAGATGAGGCAATCGAACGCAGTCGGAGTGTGTTCGGATCGTGCCGTGGCCGCATCCGGGACTGTGTGGACAGCTAGCTGAGAAAGAGCGGTTTCGAGAGATCCGACAATCGTGTCTGCCCACTCGGTACCGACGTACACCACTTCGAGTCTCGATTCAGTACTAACTCGTTTTGTTGGCAAACTTAATATCGCTTCGGCTACAACCCATATAAAATCTACTGTCATTCTCGCCGGCCGAACTAACCGCTACTGATAGTGATTGTTGTGAGTTTTTTCGGCATTGCATCGCACTAACAGTAGTTTCACGGCCAGAAACTAGAGTTTGAGGAATGCCCAGCGGTAAAAATAGTCACGAACGACTGTATGACGGCTGGTCCGCTCCGTCGTCGCCGTCGCCTGCTACCTCGCCACTTCGCGACCGTCCACTTCCGTCCGTGTTCGCGCCGCCGTGATCGTCCTGCTCTGATTGTTCGCCAGTTCCCCCCTGGCTACCCGGTTCCCCGGAGTCACCCGTTTCCTCGTCCTTTCCAGTCGACGCGTGGGTCCCAGTCGATTCGGGCTGTTCGTCGGTCTCCTGTGGCGCTGTATCCTGCGGCTCGGCGTCCTCGTACCGGCGGACGAAGCCAGCGGAGGTGGCAGTCTCGCCGTCTACCTGGAGGTCCTCGCTCACGTCACCGCCGGCGACGTGTTCGTTCAACTGGTCGACGACCGACCGCATCCGGCCGATCCGGCCCTCGATAGCCGACGGATCACCGGCGTCGAACTCGGTCGCCAGTTCGTGGACGCGTTCGAGGTGGTCGACGGCCTTCGCGCAGTGATTCAGCGCGTTGGCGTCGTCGCCGGCTTCCTGGCAATCCGCTCCCGTGTTCCACTCCCGTTTCGCGAGCTGTTCGCGGAGGGCGACGATCCGTTCCGCAGCGACGCGGCGGTCCCGCTGGACCTCGCGGGGGTCGCCCGCGAAGTTGCGGCCGTCGTCGTCCCACTCCAGAGTCAGCACATGGCCGTACCCCCAGAATGCGGTCTCCCAGCAGTCGAGTGCGGCCGAGGGGTCGTCCAGAAACTGTGCCTCGATCTTCGCTTCGTGGGCCTGCCTGATCGGCTCCGCCGCGACGGTTTCGATCTCCCATCCGAGGTTTTCGAGGTCGTCCTGAAGCTCCCGCTGGGGGCCGAACTGGAAGGCGTCGCTCCGCCTGACCGCGTCGCTGAGGTCGCGTGCGCTGTCGTAGAACTCCTGGGCCTCCCGCAGCTGGTCGCCCGCCCTGTCGTACTCCTCGTTCTCGATCAGGTGCCGGCCCATCGCCAGCGCCGCCTTCGCGCGCTCGATGTACAGCCGCGTGTGTGCCCGTTCGAGCTGGCGTTCCAGCGCCGTCAGCTCCGGCGCGAGCTCCTCGAACGTCACCGGTTCGACGAGCTGGACGTCGCAGATGAGCCGGTCGAGCTGTTCGCGGACCTCCTCGTAGCTGCGCCGCGCACGCTGCCAGTCCAGCGCGTGGGCGTGCTCGCGGATCTCGCCGGTGGCCAGTTCGACGTTGTTTTCACAGCTGCGTGCGCGGCTCCGGAGGGCACCGAGCCAGTTCAGGTGACTTATTACCGTTTGAAATGCCGGTGAGCGATCCTCGGGGAGCGGAATCCGCCAGACGACGCCGCCAGTCGTGGTGAGCGACAGCTCCGTTCCCTCCCCGCTGACGCCTGCCAGATCGCTGTAGGTGAGCGAGTACGTGCCCGACGGGGGGCTGTCACCCCCGCGCGCGACGAACAGGATCCGCCGATCGGTCACTACCATCGCAACCTCGACGTCAACGCGCCGCTGTTCGTCCTCCTCGGCGCGCACGACGCCCTGCGGGCTCACCCAGACTGCCCTGGTCCGCTCGTCGTCCGCAGTCACCGACGGGAGGTCGATCGCGTCTTCCTCCCAGGACGACGTGACCACGTCTGGCTGGTCCGGCGGATCCTGATCACTCCCCGAGATGCTCGATCCCACCGAATACATCTTTATAGAAGATAATAAATCACTCGCCAGTCCGAGAGATCCGTTCGCGACCGTTCCGGCCGGCAGAGTCGGCCGGCGACGACGACCGCACTTTTATACTTCACTCGTGCGAAAGATGGGCGTATGCCGACGTTGCTCGATTCGAAAGCCGAAAGTCGTCGCCTCGTGTTGCCCGCCCAGGCGAACGCGATCAGGACGGCACACGGCGGGAACGTCCTCAAGTGGATGGAACAGACCGGATCGATGAGCGCGATGCACTTTTGCAGCGGCGAGGTCATCACCGCGGGGTTCGACCGAAGCCGCTTTCACAACCCGATCCCGGAGGGCGACATCGCCCTGATCGACGCGTACGTCTACGAGGTCGGGACCAGCAGCATGACGATCCGTGTGCGCTGTTTCCACGAGAACCACAAAACCGGCGAGCGGAGCCTCACCTCCGACGCGAAGATGGTCAGCGTCGCCGTCGACGAGGACGGTCAGAGCGTCGACGTCCCGGACCTGAGCGTCGAGACCGAGGCGGGCAAGCGCCTGCAGGACGAGGCGCTCAACGCCGAGAACTAAAAGTCCGGGAGGTCCTCGGGCGCCTCGTAATCTGTCTCCCAGTCGACGTACTCCTCCTGTAGCACCTCACAGACGATCTGGCCGAACTCCGTCAGCGACGCGTTGATACTCGAGACTGTCCCCCAGGAGTCGATGTCCGGGTGGTACTCGCGCTCCTTCCAGTCCTCGGGGATGCCGGGTGCGTGATACCCCACGCGGTCGGCGTGGGAGTCCCAGAAGAAGTCGAACCCCTGGAACATCCCGAGGTCCGCCGCGATGGCGAACTCCTCCTCGTCCATCCCGGTTGTGGCCGCCCACTCGTCGAACGCCCGCTCCCAGGCGCCGTCCGCGAAGTGTTCTTCGATCTCCTCGCGCTTGTAGTCAGTGTCTCCGACCACGTCGGCGTCCTCGTACTCGTTCGGGTCGAACTCCTCGAGCTCCGGCGGCTCTGGCGTCTCGACGTCGAGTCCCATAGCCACAGCTTCGGCCACCGCACGAATAAGTCTATCCGGCGCCCTCTGCCGTCCGCGAGGCGATCCAGGTGGCGGTCATACTGGTAAAAGAATTACAGCCACCAGTATCAGGAGTGAAGCCGCTCGACGCGCTCCCGGGAGTCCGCATCTCCGGGGTTTTTGTCGTCCCGGACGCCGAGAAAGCGCGGGAACCGGAGTGCGTACCCCGATCCGTAGGTCGGCGAGGACTGGATCTCCTCGTACCCCACCTCGAACACGACGGCGGGCTCGATGTCGACCGCTGTCCCCGTCTCCGTCCGGACGTGTGGCTCCAGCAGGTCCGTCAGTTCCTCGAGTTCCTCGTCGGTGATCCCGGTCGCGACCTTGCCGATCGATTCGAACCCGCCATCGCCGTCCCGGACGGAGAGTTCGAAGGTTCCGAGCAGGTTCGCGCGCCGCCCCTCGCCCCACTCGGCCCCGGTGACCACGCAGTCCAGCGTCTCGACGTCGGGCTTGCGCTTCAGCCAGTTCTGCCCACGATTGCCCGGCGTGTACGCCGATTCGGGGTTTTTCAGCATGATCCCCTCGTGGCCCGCATCCAGCGCTTGTTGCTCGATCGACGCGATCTCCTCCGGTTCGTCGCTCAACCGCAGCCGCGACACCAGCTCCTCGCTCTCCAGCAACGCAGCAAGGCGGTCGTGCCGCCCGACGAGCGGCCGTTCCAGCAGGTCCTCGCCGTCGGCGTGCAGACAGTCGAACACGTGAAACTCCAGCTTGACGTTCTCCCTGGCCTTCGCGACGTCGTGTTTGCGCCGGAACCGGCGCAACACCGCCTGGAACGGCCGGGGGTCGCCCGACTCGTCGACGGCGACCACCTCGCCGTCGAGGATAGCTGGGGCGTCCAGTGCCGCCGAGAGCGCGTCGACGACCTCGGGCAGCGGCGCCGTCACGTCCTCCATGTTGCGGGAGAACAGCCGGACCTCGTCGCCGTCGTAGTGGGCCTGGACGCGCGCGCCGTCGAACTTCCACTCGACGGCCACCTCCGGCCAGTCGTCGAGCGCGTCGGTCACCGTCCCGGTCTGTGCCAGCATCACCTGCACAGGGCGGCCGACCTCAAGCGTCATCTCATCGAGCGCGGCCGCGCCGCCGTCCCGCGTGCGCTCGGCCACGAGGCCGTAGTCGTTTGACACCTGGAGCGCGCGCTCGACCGACGCCACAGGGGCGTCGAACGCGTCGGCGATGGCGTCCCGGACGGTGCCCTCGCCGACGCCGATCCGTAGCTCCGAGAGGACGAGTCGCGAGAGATACCGGGCCTGGACAGTGTCACAGCGGTTGAACAGGCCGAACAGGAGATCGAGCTTCGTCTCCCGGCTGCCGTCGCCGGACGCTGCCGCGAGCTCCCGCAGCGTCGCGTCCAGTTCAGCCACCGTCAGCGCGTCGCTGTCGCCGTCAGTGAACGCTCCGAGTCCCTGCTGCCCGCCGAGGTCGTAGCTCGCCGCCACCTCGCCGACGTCCCCGTGTTCGGCCAGGCGGTCCTCGACGTCTGCCGCGGAGACGTTCGGTCCCGCCACTCGTGCGATCGCCTCGTGACAAAGCTGTGGTCCGACGTCGAGGGTCCGGGAGTCGTGGGCCGGGAACACGCGCCCGAGCAGAAAGCGCACGACAGTCGACAGCTCCGAGGCGTCCCGGAACAGATCGGCAACCTCGTCCTGGATCTCGAGGTCCGCGTCGGTCGCCTCGATCTCCGCGAACCGACCGGCGAGTATCCGGAACTCCATATCCGTGGTTCTCGCCGCCCGGAGAAGAATCCGACGGTGTGGACGGGCGATGTTTACAGCGACCGCACGGCGTCCATCGCGTCGTCGAGCGACGGCGCGTCGAACACCTCGCGGCCTACGTAGGCGTTCGTTCCGGCGCAGTACATGTCACGGGCGACCTCAATCACGGACTCGTCGAGCGGTTCCGGCTGGTGCTCGCACAGCGACTTCCAGTCGGCGACGCCCTCCGCCTTCGCGCGCTCCTTCGCCGCACTGACGGCCTCGACCCACTCGGGCTGGGTCCGCTTGTGGTACTGTCGGATGACCTCCTTCGAGAGCTGCTGGCCTCCGTAGGCAAAGCGGCTCTCGTCGAACGTGCCGACGACGTCGGCGACCCGGATCTCGCCATCGACGTATAGACACTCGATCTTGCCGTCCTGGTTGGTCAGCCCCGCCTCGGCGGCCTGCTCGGTGACGATCCGATTCACCTCGCGGGCGCGATCCGCGAGCGCCCCGATCGATGCCTGTCCTGCGATTTCGTCGGCCTCCGCGCGCGAGAGGTACCGGTCCTGCTCCTCGTACTTCGTGGAGAACTCCACCACCGTCTCCGGGAGGTCAACGGGTTCGTCGGGCCAGGAGTCGCGGTCGAGGCCGTGATCGGTCGGCGCGGACCGCTTGCGCAGCGACGACCCGACCGGGACCCGGTTGCGGAACACGATCTCCAGCGGGATCAGGTAGTTCGACCCGGCGGCCCCGTGGTAGGCGTCGTAATCGTAGCTCCCCGCCTCGAACGGCAGGTCGGGCACCTGCGTCAGGTCGATCGCCATCTCGCGGGGCGCGTGGCCGTCCGCGAGCGCGGCGTCGAGTGACTGCTCCTCGCCGTCGACGACGACGCCGCGGTAGTGGGTAGGCACCCCGGCGTCTTCGAGCAACTCGAAGTTGAACGCGCCCATCGTACACAGTGACGCGCCCTTGTCCGGGATCTCGTCGGGCATCTTCCCCCAGTCGAACACCGAGTAGTCGTCGGTGAACGCGAAGGCGCCACGGCCGAGCGCGTCGGCCATCGCCGCCGCCGCGACCCTGAAGTTCTTGACGCTCGTCATCGGCTGCCCATTCCGGGCCCGTGCTAATAGTGATTGTTGTGATTATTTTCGGCACCATGTCGCAATAGCGGCGGTTTCACGGCTCGAAACTGGCGTCTGAGGTCAGTCGGCGTGGTCGGCCGTCTTGGAGTCGCGGCGCATCGCCTTTCGGATCGTCTTGGCCGTCAGGCGGGCGATGACGCCGACGTCGCGCCGCCGGTGCACGAGCAGCGCCGTCCCCAGCACGAGGTAGACGGCCGTGTACGCGAGCAGGACGTCGTGGCTCGTGAACCCGACCGTGATGAACTCCCGGAGGATGAGGAACTCGAGGACGACCTGCGAGACGAACAGCACGAGCAGCGTGAGCGCCTCGCGAATGGAGATGTTGAGGCTGCTCAGCACCGCGAGCGCGAAGTACGACTGGGCGGCAGTGATCCAGATCTCCAGGGTCTGCTTGTCGTCGAACGGGAGTGTGCCGTACCCCCCGAGTGCGATGGAGTAGACGACCGCGAGTGTGCCGATCAGCAGCGTCCACTGGTTGAGTTTCGAGGAGATGAGGGCGTTGAACCCGGCGGTCGAGCGGGCCTTGAACACGAGGACGGCGACGACGATCAGTTCCGGCGATTCGCTGGCAAGCGGTGCGATCCACTGGATCATGAAAAAGGGTGGAACGCCGATCGAGGTGCCGATCTCTTCGAGGCCGTGTGCGAACGGCTCGACAGCGGTGAAGATCATCAGCCCGGAGTAGGCGAACCCGCCGAGGACGAACGAGACCCGCTGGGGGCGGGGGAACGACTGGAAGTAGTGGGGGACGCCGACGTGCTCCTCGGCCGTCTGGTGGCCCGAGAAGATGACTACGAGAATGTAGGCGGCGTAGATGCCAACGAGGACGACCGTGTCGAGCGCGTCGATGCCGTCGCCGAGCGGGATGAAAAACGCCCACAGCGTCGCCAGCGCGAGGAACGCGATCTCCGTGGCGATCGACTGGTCGAGCGTGACGACGTCGTTGAGCAGTCCGTCGTGGCTCTCGACGGCCGGATCTTCAGTTTTCCGGGCGAGCTGGACGGTCATGATGGCGATCCCGGACCAGCCCAGACCGATCAGGATCCGGTTGGCGCCGGTCATGTTCGCGACCGCGAGGTTGGCGGCCTCGCTCCCGGCGTCGGTGCCGGCCTGCGCGCCGGCGTTCCAGGCGTACAGCGCGTCGACGGCGTACTCCGGCGCGACCGCGAGGATGGCTAGGACGGCGATTGCGAACGCCCGCGGGACGTCCTTCTCTGCGGTCTCGGCCGCCCAGGCCAGCAGGAACGAGGCGCCCAGCACTGCGACGCCGCTGACGGCGACGGTCGCGCCGTTGCTCAGGTGGACCCCGGCGAGCTGGACGCCGACCCAGGGAGCCGTCAGAAGGAGAGCACCGGCGACAGCGACCAGCGGGTGGCGATACGGTTTCACAGTAGAATAATACCAACATCCGCTTGAAACACTTGCGGATCCGCGCCGGTCGGGGAGCAGCCGGGCGGTTCATTCCGGACCCGCCGCTGGTGGCGCGTCTGCGAAACGCGCTCCGGTACCTCGACGTCGCACCCCTTGCGCTGGGCGGCGGCGTCGTCGTACGGGCCGCGATCCTCGCGAGCGTCTGGATTGCCCCCGACCGCTCCGCGCTGGTCGTCGTGATCGTGATCCCGTGGCCGCCGCGGCGCTGGGAGGCTGGTCGTGGCTGCGACGCCGCGGGGAGGCCGGCAAGGGTGGCTCACACCCGTCAGGTTTTACCGCTTCGCTGGTAGAGAGGGGACAATGGCAGACGCCTCCCGCGGCAGGGCGAACGTCCCCCGGGGCCGGTTCGAGTTCGAGCACACCCCCGAGACCGACCAGTCCTTCGAGAACGCCCTGGCGAAGGCCCGCGCCGGCGAGCGCCTCACCGTCGACGACGGGATCGAGCTGCTGACGACGGGCACAGCGATCCGGGGGATCGACCGCCACCGCAAAGAGCTCGTCCTCGAAGCCGCCGACCGCCGCCGAGCCGAGGTCGTCGGCGACGAGGTGACCTTCGTCGCAAACCTCAACAACAACGTCACGACGGCCTGCAACACCGGCTGTCTGTTCTGCAACTTCAAGGACCGCTCCGAGCAGTTCCGGGCCGACAGCGACGCCGACCACGGCGGGTTCACCAAGACCCCCGCCGACTCGCGCCGGATCGTCGAATCGGCGCTAGATACCGGCATCTACGAGGTGACCTCGGTCAGCGGCCTCCACCCCGCGCTCGCGCTGGATGGCGCCCACCGCGAGCTGCTGGAAGCCAGCGACCGCGGCGACCTGAACTACCGGCCGCCGTCGGCGTACGAGGTCGACCCCGGCACCTACTGCGAGCAGCTGGACGCGATGAGCGTCGGCGGCGTCCACGTCCACTCGATGACGCCCGAGGAAGCCTCCCACGCCCGCCGGGGCACCGACTGGAGCTACGAGGAGGTGTACGGCCGCCTCGAACGGGCCGGCCTGGACTCGGTGCCGGGCACCGCCGCGGAGATCCTCGTCGACGAGGTCCGGGAGGTGATCTGCCCGGGCAAGATCCGCAGCGACGAGTGGGTCGAGGCGATGGAGGGCGCCGCCACGGCGGGGCTTCCGATGACCGCCACCATCATGTACGGCCACGTCGAAAACGAGGCCCACCGGGTGCAGCACCTGCAGGTCATCCGGGAGCTACAGGAGCGTACCGGCGCGATCACGGAGTTCGTCCCCCTCTCTTTTATCCACGCGAACACGCCGCTGTACGAGCGCGGGATGGTCGACGGCGGCGCCACCGCCGACGAGGACGAGCTGATGATCGCCGTCTCCAGACTGTTCCTCGACAACGTCGACCACATCCAGTCCTCGTGGGTGAAGTACGGCGACCAGCAGGCCCTGAAGATGCTGAACTGCGGTGCCGACGACTTCATGGGGACGATACTCAGCGAGGAGATCACCAAACGCGCCGGCGGCGAGTTCGGCGAGGCCCGCTCGTTCACCGAGTACGTCGAGATGATCACCGCCATCGGCCGCGTCCCCGTCGAGCGCTCGACGGACTACGAGCAACGGCGCCGGATCGACCCCGACAATCCGCCGTTTGGTCCCCGGCTCGGCCCCCGTGCCGACGGGACGCCGCTCGTGGAGTGATCGGCAGTCCCCCATCCGGTCCGTCCCGGTGTTTGTATTCGAGTTTTCACGTACGTACAGCCACCAGTATTACCCCGGGGACCGAACGGTGGGTATGGGGTCGGACGGACTCGTCGAACTCGATCAGGAGTGCTGGGTTGCGTTCGCCAAGTACAATCTGCTGCTGGCGACGGCGTTCAGCGTCTTCGCCGTCCTCTCGCGGACGATGGCCCCCGACAACAGGCTGTTGCTCGTCCAGAACGGCGCGTTCGCGGTGCTGTTCGGGGCCGTCCAGACGTACGCGTGGCTCTCGGCGTGAGTACGAACACTCCTCCACAGAGTCACGTCCGGGTGTATATCAGTCGCCAGCCCCGCGGTCAGAGCGGGAGGGTGGAGGAATCTGCGTTTCGGAGGCCGGCGCTTCCGGCAGTACGCAGCGGTCGGGTTCGTCGTTGACGTGGGCGTACTCACCGGGGGCGTTCGCGAGCGGGTGCGCGGGGTTGCGGTCGCCGGAGATACGAGCGGCGCGGACCTCGCCAAGGTCGCGGAGTCGGGTGCGGATGCCGCGCCAGTGCAGGCCGGTCAGCTTCGGTACGGTGATCTCGTGGTGGGGTTCAAACCGTGACTCGCGGTCGGCAAGCACCGAGGCGTTGACGTTCGCCGCGAGCTGGTCGTGGTCGATCAGGACGCCGACCCGGGACTCCCCGGGGACTCGCGTCGACAGGACGTCCAGCCCGAGGTGCAACGCCCGGTACTCCGCGACGTTGTTGTCCGGCGCTTGGTTCGGTATCGAGAGGCGTGCGACTCGTTGCCCGTCGCGCGTCTCGATCACAGCACCGAGGCCGCCACCCGACTCTCTGAACGAGCCGTCGGTGGCGAGGTAGAAGTCCCGGTGGTGTGTTCGCGGAGGGTGGGCGATGTGCGGGGTCGGTGCCTCGTCGAACAGGTCTCGAAGTGACGGCCGACCGTAAGCGGCCATACGAACTATTGTACGCCCGTCGATTTAAACATGGTGCCGGTGTGTGACTGTATGTCCCTGGCGTCGGACGCGCGTCGGACGCGGGGGACTACTCCTCGCGGGGTTGGCCGACGACGAGGGCGCACACGTTCAGGCCGACCAGCGCGGAGAAGGCGAGCACCTTCGACCGCGAGTTGAGCCCTGTCGCGAGCAAGGACAGGTGCAGGAACGGCAGGACGATGG
Source organism: Halobacteriales archaeon QS_4_66_20 (assembly GCA_003021015.1). GTDB lineage: Archaea > Halobacteriota > Halobacteria > Halobacteriales > Haloarculaceae > Halovenus. The sequence goes on from PXRK01000065.1 coordinate 10,780, forward strand.
CCGTCCAGAACGCAAGGCGCTTGATGGGGTAGAGGACCACCCACAGGAGAGACTCTACGTCGACCGTGCCGACGAGGGAACGGGGTTCCGTGATCGATGAACTTGACATCCGGGGACACCTATCTGGTACATATACCGATACCCACATATAACCGGTCGAGAGTTGCGTCATCTTTTGATTATTTTACTGGAATTACACCAGGTATCGTGGATCCTGAGACGTTTTAGAACAGATCGAGAGCTGTCGAGACGTTTTATTCTCCACTCTCAGCCCGTTTCGGGGGATTACCGAGCGTTGTCACCGAGACTACCTGATACTGGTGGCTGTACGTACGTGAACACTCGAAGTGAGAATCCAGGCGGAACGGGTCTGTCTCCGCAGAGAGCAGAGACTGGTAAATAAAAGAATTACAGCCACCAGTATGAGTGCCGGCCGCAGTCTCCAGCCTGACCTCGTCGCGAATCGACTCCGGGAGCGCCGCGCGCCACTCCTCGACGGCCGCGGCGTGACGCTCGCGGTGGCGCTCGACGGTGTACTCGACATCCGGGTCCGCCCGGAGTTCGTCCTCCGTGTCGGCAGGTCGTGGAACTGGCGGTGCGTCGTCCGCCAGCAGGCGCTCGGGCGAGACGTGCAGCGGTGCTGGTTCGTCGCTGTACTCCTCGCCCTGGTCGACGTGCAGGCGCGCCCGCATCCGGCCGCTAAACGGCGGCGTGATCCGGAGCACTGCCTCCCTGGAGGTCGTCCGGTTCATCTCGACGGCAGCGACCACGTCCTCGACAGTGACGGCGATCGCGTCGATCACGCTCGGGTCGGACGAGTCCGGTGTCACGTCACACCGTTAGGAGCGGATCTGCAATAGGTTGTCGCACAGCCTCCCGGAGGCACGGGAGACGCACAGACAGTCGAGCAGTAGCCACGCGCGCCCCCCGGCGAGAAGGCAGTGTCTGATAGTGATTATTGTGAGTCTTTCCGGGATCGACCGCGCGACTGCGTGCGGTCGACCCGGTAAACAGTCACAATAATCACTATGACGCAGTATCAGGGTTGATTGCCGCAGTCAGGCAGGCCGATACTATTTTAATTCCACTCCTCCATACGGGATATGTGCAGCGTAGCGCGAGACGCCCGTGCGGCCTCTCCCGGGGGGGAGCCGGGAGCCCGTCACCATCCGCTTGCGGACGTATCTGGGGCACGCACGAAGCCTGCGAGCGTAGCGCGGCCCGGGTCGCGGGACGCGTCACGCTTCGACCGGCTACACGGGAGCAGCAATGACCGAAGAACAGCTCACGATACTCGTTGTCGACGACGAAACGGACATCGCGGACCTGTACACGACGTGGATGGAGATGGACCACGAGGTCAGGACCGCGTACGGCGGAGAAGAGGCACTCGAGCACGCCGACGAGGACGTCGACATCGTCTTTCTCGACCGGCAGATGCCGGACTACTCGGGGGACGAAGTGCTTTCGAAGATCCGTGAGCGCGGCCTGGACTGCCGCGTCGTCATGGTCACGGCAGTCGACCCCGACTTCGACATCGTCTCGATGGAGTTCGACGACTATCTCACGAAGCCCGTCATGCGCGATGACCTCGCCGAAGCGGTCGACTCGATGCGCGAACGGGACGACTACGACGAGACTCTCCAGGAGTACTTCGCGCTGACCTCCAAGAAGGCGACGCTGGAGGCCGAGAAGACGCCCTCCGAACTGGAAAACAGCGAGGAGTACCAGGAGATGGTCGACCGCGTCTCGGAACTGGAAGCGCAGGCCGACACCGCGGTCGCCGACTTCGACGACGACTACGACTCGCTGTTCCAGGAGTTCCCCGGCGGCGAGTGACCGCCCTGGTGGCCCATCGTGCGAACAGCCACGGAGCGCAATCTTTTTGCGTTCCCACAGGGTAGCGAAGGGTACGATGGTAGGTGTCCGTTTTACAGGCCCGCGTGAGTGACAGACACCTACCGGTTCTGCCGCCGGCTGGCACCGACCAGCAGCGACACGCACCAGACCGCGAGCCAGCTCCGCCGCGGGGGTCCAACGCATGTCACACCAAACGTCTACTGTAACGGTCGTCCTTCCGGACGGCTCCGAGATGGAGGTAGAGCGCGGATCGACAGTCGAGGACGTCGCCTACGAGATCGGCCCCGGCCTCGGCAGCGACACGGTCGCCGGGGTCGTCGACGGCGACCTCCTCGACAAGGTGACGCCGCTGGAGTCGGACTGCGAAATCGAGATCGTCACCGAGGAGAGCGACGAGTACCTGCAGGTCCTGCGGCACACTGCGGCCCACGTGTTCGCCCAGGCGCTCCAGCGCCTCCACCCCGAAGCGAAGCTGGCGATCGGTCCCCCGACCGACGAGGGGTTTTATTACGACGTCACAGGCGTCGACCTCGACGAGGACGACCTCGAAGCGATCGAGGCCGAAATGGCGGAGATCATCGAGGCCGACTACGAGCTCGAACGCGTCGAGCGCTCCCGCGAGGAGGCGTTCGAACGCTACGCCGACAACCCCTACAAGCAGGACATCCTCGAAACCGAGGCGGCCGACGAGGAGGAGGTTTCCTTCTACGTCCAGGACGACTGGCAGGACCTCTGTGAGGGGCCCCACGTCGAGTCGACTGGCGAGATCGGCGCGGTCGAACTGCTGGACATCTCGGGGTCGTACTGGCGCGGCGACGAGGACAACGAACAGCTCACCCGCGTCCACGGCACCGCTTTCGAGAGCGAGGCCGACCTCGAGGAGTTCCGCGAGCGCCGGCGGAAGGCCGAGAAGCGCGACCACCGCAAGATCGGCCAGGAAATGGACCTGTTCTCCGTGCCGGGCCACTCCCCAGGCTGTGCCCACTTCCACCCCGACGGCATGACGATCCGCCGGGAACTCGAGGAGTACATCCGCACCAAGAACGAGGAACTGGGCTACGACGAGGTCTGGACCCCCGAACTGAACAAGGCCGAACTCTGGAAGCCCACCGGCCACTACGACGCGTTCAAGGAGGAGGGCGAGATGTTCGCCTGGGAGCAGGACGACACCGAGTACGGCCTCAAGCCGATGAACTGCGCAAACCACGCCCACATCTACCAGGAGGGCCAGTACTCCTACCGGGACCTCCCCGTCCGGTTCTCGGAGTTCGGGACGATCTACCGCAACGAGCAGTCCGGCGAACTCTCGGGGCTCCTCCGCGTGCGCGGGCTCACGCAGGACGACGGCCACGCGTTCATCCGTCGCGACCAGATCGAGGCGGAGATCACCGGCACCCTCGAAGTCATCGAGGAGATCTACGACCTGTTCGACCTGAAGGTGCTGTACAAGCTCGAAACCAAGGGTGACAACGCCGTCGGCAGCGACGAAATCTGGGACGATGCGACGAGGGCGCTCCGTGACGCCCTGGAGTCGCTTGGCCTGGAGTACGATGTCGAGCAGGGCGAAGCCGCGTTTTACGGCCCGAAGATCGGGCTCGACGCTCGCGACGCGCTCGGGCGCGAGTGGACGATCGGCACCGTCCAGCTGGATTTCAACATCCCCGAACGGCTCGACCTCAGCTACGCCGGCGAGGACAACGAGGAGCACCGGCCGGTGATGGTCCACCGCGCGCTACTGGGGAGTTTCGAGCGGTTCATGGGCGTGATGATCGAGCACTTCGGCGGGGACTTCCCGACGTGGGTCGCCCCCGAGCAGGTACGAATCCTCCCCGTCTCCGACGACAATCTCGGCTACGCCAAGCGGCTCGCGAACCGCGACCTCGGCGAGTTCCGCGTCGAGATCGAGGACCGCTCCTGGACGGTCGGCAAGAAGATCCAGCAGGCACACGACGACCGCGTCCCCTACATGCTCGTCGTCGGCGACAACGAGGAGGAGGCGGGCACCGTCTCCGTGCGCGACCGCTTCGAGAACGAGGCCAAGGACGTCGACGTCGACGCGTTCATCGACCACCTCCGCGCGGAGGTCGACGAGAAGCGCGTCGAACCCGACTTCATCGGCTGACGGCGGGCGGACTGCGAATCGTACCGAATCCACCCGCTTTATGTGAATCCCCCTCTACGGTCCGGTGCATGGAGAAGGCGCTGTGGTATCTGATCGCTGGCTCCCGTGGCGGGGAGAACCGCGCACGGATCATCCGCCTTCTCCAGGAACAGCCCCGCAACGCCAACCAGCTGGCCGACGAACTCGACGTCGAGTACAACACCGTCCGCCACCACCTCGAGATGCTCGAGGAGCACGACGTCGTCGAGCCCGGCGGGACCGACTACGGCGAACTGTACTTCCTGACCGACCAGTTCGACCACCACAGCGAGAAGTTCGAAAGCATCCTGGAGCAGATATAATGGTTTCAGCACTCACCATCGCCGCCGCGATGTCCGCGCTCTCGGCCGCACTGCTCGTCGTGCTGGCCGGCGTCTGGATCCAGGAGTATCGCTCGGTACGGACGCCGCTGATCCTCGGGATGGTCGCGTTCATCCTGGTGATGCTGCTCGAAAGCTCTGTGGCGCTGTACTTCTACGTCGCGACGATGGAGACGCTGTACGTCGACGATCCGTTCGTCCGAAATCTGATCGCCGTGCTGCGTAGCCTCCAGTTCGTCGCCCTGCTGCTGTTCACGTCCGTGTCCGTGCGATAACTGGAAAGAACGCGGGCGAGCGGCGTCACTTTGCCGTCACGGCGGTGAGAAACACCAGTGCGAGAAACTGGAGCCCGCGGAGCGCGACGACGGCGTACATGGCGGTCCTGCCGCCGCCGTACACCATCCCCGTCGAGAGATACGCGCCGATCGCGATGACGTTCTCGGCGCCCAGGACGCCGGCGAACAGCAGCAGTCCCAGCAGCAGGTTCGTCCCGAACTTGCGGTAGTTCGACAGCCAGATCGAGCCCAGGATGGAGAGCAACGCGAGGTTGATCGCCGCGAGCCCGACTGCCGATCCCATCCAGAACGCCATCAGTGTCCTCCTGGTCGCGTCTCTCGTCGGACTCTCATGGGTTTTCTGTTCTTGCGTCGGCGTGTACCGGCGATCATGCTTCCGCCACCGTCACCGTGTCGCTGACCCAGCCAGTCGCGCCGTCCGGGAAGGCGTCGCTCGGTTCGCGCTCCTGGACCTCGCCGTTGTCGTCGATGGCCCGGACGACGACATCGTACTCGCCGGGTTCGACGCCGGCCTCGTAGCGCCACTGCCGCCAGCCGTCGCCCGTCGAGAGCCGCTCGGTCAGCTCCGCGTCGGTCCAGGTCTCGCCGCCGTCCAGCGACACCTCCACGGCCGAGACGCCGTCGTGACCGTCGTACGCCTGCCCGCCGAGCAGCACGCCATCCCGGGTCTGCTCGGTCGTCCAGAGCTTCGCGACGGCGCTGACCTCGCCGGTGCCCTCCCAGCCGCGCTCCTCCCAGTAGCCCTCGACGTCCTCGTCGGTGAACTCGATCCGCGTGAGCCACTTCACGTTGACCTCGCCCCAGTGACCGGGGACGATCACGCGAACGGGGTAGCCGTGATCGCGGGGCAGTTCGAACCCGTTCATGCCGTAGACGATCAGCGACTGCTCGAACACCTCCATCGGGATGGTGTTGTGGAAGCCGTCGTCTGCGTGCATCCTCACCCACTCGGTGTCGGCGCCGGCCTGCTCGACGACCTCGGTTGCGGGCACGCCGGTCCAGACCGCGTTGTCCATCTTGGCCCCGTTGAGGTCCTCGCCGACACACCGGAGTGTGCTATACTGCGTCTCCGACTCCATCCCCTGGAGCTGCTGGTAGTCGATCGACAGCTCCTGGTCGACCTCGCCGTCGACGGTGAGCTCCCAGCTCTCGGCGTCGATCCGGGGCGCGACCGTCGCGATATCGACGTTGTAGAAGTTCTCAACGTCGCTGAGCAGGTCCGGGCTGCCCGGCAGATCGAACGCCTTCCCCTCCGCCTCCGCGACGAGCTGATCGGCCTCGGTCTGGGTGTCCTCCTCGACGAGCTGCGTGGTGTCGGGCTCCGGCGTCCGGTAGCTCCCGGCGACGTACGACGCGCCGGCAAAGCCGACCACGCCCAGCCCCGTCCCGAGAATCTCGCGGCGGTCCTCGTCGGGCCAGCGGCCCGTACTGTCGGCGGGTTTGCGACCCTGCCACGGCCGGTAGGTCATCGCGACCACGGCGGCGGCCGGGACCGCGGCGCCCAGCGAGAGCAGCGGTGCGCGCGTGAGGAGGAATGCTGCCAGCCACACGGCGCCGAACGCCGCGACGCCACGGCCGTTGAACCGCCGTCCGATCTCCAGCGCAATCCCGATCAGGACGGTAAACAGCGCGACCGTCACTGTCAGCGTGAACGCCATGTTGATGTACTGCCCGAGGTCGCCGAACACGTCCAGCGTCGTGTTGATGATGACGCCGGGCGTGTAGTGGACGACGACCGCCGACACCGGCGTGAAGGTGAACTCCTCGGTGAACCCGGCGGCGGCGTACGATCCCGCGACCGCCACAATGCCGGCGAGTAGCGAAGTCACTGCCTGCTTCCCTGTCAGTGCGCGGAGTGCAGAACGCATTTGGGCTCTCATTTGTCCGTCTCTCCCCCAACTGTCGGCTCTGTGCGGCCCCCGCGCCGGCGCACAACCACGAGAACCGCAATCGCCACGATCAGGACCGCGACGAGCGGCCACTTGCCAGAGTTCATGCTTGTTTGTGGATCCGACTGCCACCGGGATAATGATTTTTCAAACTCGGGACATATTCTTTTCCAACTCCGTTGTAATTCCATTGCAATTTGAACTATACACCCGGACGTGATTCGGTTAGGCCATGCCGTCCCAAATCCCGTTGTTCGCGGTATGACACAGCCGATGGACTGTCCTGGCACTGTCCGGAGTCACGTCTGGCTGTACACGCTCATCTATCCGATCGAGACTCCAACTGCAACCCGTTATCCCTAAACATCCGCCAACAGTAGCGGGGGTATGTATCTCGCGATGCGTGCGGAGGTCGCAGACGCCCTTCGGGACGCCCTGTCGCAGTTGGGCTACGCGACCGACGACGTCGGAATCGAGCGTCCGCCGGAGGAGTTCGACGCCGCGCTGGCGTCGAGCGTCGCCTTCCGGCTGGCGGGGGAGGCGGGCGCGCCGCCGCCGCAGGTCGCGGGCGAACTCGCCGACGCGGTCGACGCCGGGGGCTGCCGGTACGTCGATCGCGTCGAGACCGCCGGCCCGTACCTGAACTTCTACCCCTCGGAGGCGTACTTCGCCGACACGGTCGAGGCCGCCCAGGACCGGGCCTACGGCCACCTCGACGACCGCGAGACGAGCGTCGTCGTCGAGCACACCAGCGCCAACCCGACCGGCCCGGTCCACGTCGGCCGGGCGCGCAACCCGATCATCGGCGATGCCATCGCGAACGTCCTCGAGTACGCCGGCTACGATGTCGAGCGACACTACTACGTCAACGACGCCGGCCGCCAGATGGCGGTGTTCACCTGGGCATACGAGCGGTTCGAGGAGTCCGATCTGCCCGAGCCCGAGCGCGACCGCGCCGAGTACGATCTCGTCCGCTACTACCGGAAAGGCAACGCATACCTGGAGGAGGCCGACGAGGATGCGGTCGCAGCGGCCGAGGCCGAGATCGAGACGATCATGCAGGGGCTCGAAGCCGGCGACGACGAGACCTACGAGCGCGTCGGGGAGGTCGTCGACCAGGTACTGGGCGGGATGCAGGAGTGTCTTGCCCGCCTGCCCGCGGAGTTCGACGAGTTCGTCAGGGAGACGCGGTTCATGCGCAACGGCGCCACCGACGACGTGATCGAGCGGCTGCAGGAACTGGACGAGTCAGTCTACGAGGACGAGGCCTGGCAACTCGATCTCTCGGCGTTCGGCGTCGAGAAACAGTTCGTGTTCCTGCGCTCGGACGGCACCTCGCTGTACACGACCCGGGACCTCGCCCACCACGAGTGGAAGTTCGAGAACTTCGACCGCGCGATCACGGTCATCGGCGAGGACCACCAGCTCACCTTCGACCAGCTCCGGTACGCCCTGGAGCTGCTGGGCCACGACACCGAGCAGCTCGACCAGGTGTTTTACTCCTGGGTGAACCTCCCCGGCGGCGGGGGGATGAGCACCCGTGAGGGAACCGGCATCGACCTGGACGACCTGCTCGACGAGGCGATCGACCGCGCCCGCGACGAGGTCCAGCAGCGCATGGGCGACCGCATCCGCAACGACGACCTCACCGAGGATGACGTCGAGCGGATCGCCCGTCAGGTCGGCATCGGCGCCGTCCGCTACGACGTCGTCTCCAAGCAGCCGACGAAGGCGATCACCTTCGAGTGGGAGCGCGCCCTGGACTTCGAGGCCCAGAGCGCGCCGTACGTGCAGTACGTCCACGCGCGCGCGGCGGGGATTCTCTCGGAGGCGGACGTCGACCAAACGAATCTGGACGAGGTCGACGCCGAACGCCTCTCCCACCGGACCGAGCGCGATCTGCTGCGTGAGATCGCGCGCTTCCCGGCAGTCGTCGAGGAGGCTGCCGAGGAGCTCCACCCGCACGTCGTCGCGACCTACACGCGCGAGTTCGCCGACGCATTCAACGCCTTCTACCGGGAGTGTCCGGTCGTCGACGCGGCCGACGCCGACACCCGCCGGGCGCGCCTGGCGCTGGTCGTGGCCGCCAAGACGACCGTCGCCAACGCGCTCGATATCCTCGGCGTCGCCGCGCCCGAGTCGATGTAGGCGGGCTGTCACCGCGGGACAGGTATCGTGCCGGCGCAGCGTTACAGATCCAGTGCCGTCAGCAACAGCCACGCCGCGGGCCCGACCACGAGCAGGAAGAACCCGGCGATGACCAGGTCGTCACCGAGCGTGAGCGCGAGCATCTCCCCGAGGTCACGCCGGTCGAGGACCTCGACTACGGGCGGACGACGAGGGGCGGGTCACGAGATTTATTAGGGGTGGGGTCCGGGATTGGGACGATGCTGGACGACCTGCTCGGTCGGACGGAGCTCAAGCGGGAGATCGAGGCACTCGAGGGGGAGGTCGAGCGCCTCGAGGAACAGCTCGAAGCCGAGGAGGCGCGCCGGGCCGACGCCGTCACCGAGCGCCAGGCGGCCCAGCGCCGGGCCAACAAGCTCGAAGACAGGGTCACGCAGCTCGAAGACCAGGTCGAGCGGCTCCAGGACGGCGAGACGACCCTCTCGTATCACCGCGAGACCGACCTCAATGGCCGGGACCTCGACGCGGTGCTCGCCAGGCTCGAATCCGTCGAAACTGGTCCCCAGGGTGCGCTGTCGGCCTACGTCGCCGACGGCCACGACCGGCCGGCGGAGCTCCGGGAGGCGTTCGGCGAGCGCGCGGCGCTGGTCTCAAGGGCCGCGCCCTGTCTGGCGCTGGGCGACGACGAATCTCTCGTCTCGGTCTGTCTCCGCCCCCCCGTCGCGCCCGACCCCTTCGTCGAATGGGGCGACGGGTTCCGGATCGAACGCGAGTGGTTCCAGCCTCGCGGCCGGTACACGCTCGCGCTGGTCCGCTCTGACCTGTTCGCGATGGGCACCTACCAGGGCGACGAGCGAACTGCCTTCCACGGGTTCGACAGCGACCTCAAGAGCCAACACTCCAAGGGCGGCTTCTCGCAGGCCCGCTTCGAGCGACTCCGGGACGAACAGATCGACGAGCACCTGGATCGGTGTGTAGCCGCGCTTGAGAAACGGGAGACCGACCGCCTCTACGTCGTCGGCGAACGGTCCGTGCTCGGCGAGATGATGCACATCGCTGACGCCACCGGTGCCGTCGACGCCACCGGCGATCCCGAGGACGCCCTCCGGGACGCCTGGGAGTCGTTCTGGACCGTCCAGTTGTGGGTATTGTAATACTGGTGGCTGTAATTCTTTTACTCACCAGTCTCTGCTATCTGAAGATACAGACCCGTTCCGCCTGGATTCTCAATTCGAGTTTTCACGTACTTACAGCCACCAGTATAAGCGGAGTCGTTCAGACGAGAAAATTCCTTCGTAGGATCTCACTCAGCGAACGCGTTCCGAGCCGCGTCGAACTGCTCGGACGCAGTAGAGGCGATCCACTCGGCACGCTCCTCGGTTTCCTCGTCGACCCCCGTCTGCGTGTGCAGGGAGTCGAGATAGGAGACGCTGATGAGTCCCACGTACGCCTCCTGACAGGTATCCAGATCCGTCGGCAGCGGTCGCACCGACTCGTAGGCCGAGCGGAACGTCGCCGCCGCTCCTTCAGGCTGGTCCCACCCGTTCCCGAGAAACAGCGGCACCGCCGTCCGCCAGTAGTCCCAGGCCGGACTCCCGACGAGCGCGTGCTCGAAGTCGATCACGCACCGCGTCTCGCCGTCGCGCACCTCGGCGTGCTCGGGTGTGAACCAGCCGTGCAACAGCGCCGCCTCGCCGTGTGCGTCGAACTCGGCCGCGTGCTCGTCGACGAACGACCGCGCCTCCGCGACGATCGCCTCGAAGCCAGTCCCCCGCACTTTGTTCCCGTATACCGCGAGAAGCGAATCGAGTGCGTCGCTCCAGGTTGCATCCGGCGGCGAATCGACGTAGAGGCCGGCAGTCGGGTCGGCGGGATCGCCGTCGACCGCCAGCAGGCCCGGCCGATCGAACGTCGCCTCCCCGTGCAGGCGAGCGAGCGTCCGGCCGGCCGCCCGCAGCCACGCGCCGGTCAGTTCGCGGTCCTCGTAGTCGGTCTCCCGCGGCGCGTCCTCGTTGTAGCCAGCGACGTAGCCGTCCGCGCCGACGGCGAGAATTTCGGGAACGGGAACCGCCGTCTCCCGCTCGACGTGGCGCTGGACGCGACCCTCGACGCCAGCGTTTCCGCGTGGCTCCGTCGACACCTTGCAGACCGCCCGCTGTCCCTCGAAGGTAACTTCGTAGACGACGTGGGGCGGCACGTCGTGGAGCTGCTGGCCGATCGAGAATTCGCCGTTCACGCTCCGGAGGAACTGCTCGACGGCAGTGGTCATGGCCCGGATCCACGCGGGGGCCGGGTATGTGTCTGGTGATTTCCCGTCGGGCGTCGAGTTCTGGGTGTGGGAGCGGTACGCTTACGGGGCCGTGTCCCGGCAGTCGACGTATGCGCCTCGTCATCCTCGCTCACGAGCAGTTCCCGGACAGGGCGAAAACCGCCGTCGGCGTGCTACGGTACGCAGACGACGACGTCGTGGCGGTGATCGACCGTGAGCGGGCGGGCGAGCGGGTGTGCGAGCACGTGCCGGACGTCGTCGACGCGCCGATCGTCGAGCGCATGGCCGACGCGCCCGACTGCGACGCCCTGCTGATCGGGATCGCACCGATCGGCGGCGGCTTCGACGAGTCCTGGCGGCCCGACGTCCGGGCGGCGATCGAGCGCGGCTGTGACGTGATCGCCGGCCTACACTACTTCCTGGGCGAGGACGAGGAGTTCGCCGCGCTCGCCGACGACCACGGCGTCTCGCTCCGGGACGTCCGCCGGCCGCCCGACGATCTGGCGGTCGCCGAGGGGACTGCCGGCGAGGTCGACGCGCGGGTCGTCCTGACGGTCGGCACGGACTGCTCGTCGGGCAAGATGACCAGCAGCTTCGAGCTCCGGGACGCCGCCCGCGAGCGCGGCCTCGACGCCGCCGTCGTCCCGACGGGCCAGACGGGGATCATGGTCGCCGGCTGGGGGATCGCCATCGACCGCGCCATCGCCGACTTCGCCGCCGGCGCGACCGAGCGCATCGTCCAGCAGGGCGGCGACCACGATGTCGTGTTCGTCGAAGGCCAGGGCGCGCTCGTCCACCCCGCCTACTCCGGCGTCACGACCTCGATCCTGCACGGCGCCCAGCCCGATTCGCTGGTGCTCTGTCACAACGCCGGCAACGAGACGTTCGGCGGGTACGACGACTTCGCGCTGCCCTCCCCCGCCGAGTACGTCGCCCTCTACGAGTCGATGGCCGCCCCAATTTCGCCTGCAACCGTCGACGCCGGGATGCTCAACACTGCCGACCTGGGTCCCGACGACGCCGAGGCGGCCGTCGCCGACTACGCCGAGGCAATCGACGCGCCCGCGACCGACCCAGTCCGCCACGACGCCGACGACGTGCTCGACGCGCTGCTGTGAGCAGAGATCGTGTTTCTACCGCCTTCACAATCCAGCGAGAAACTGCTGACCCAACAGTTGTCGCCCCTGGCGGACTGAAAGGGCGAGGCCGCGTCGCGGTCGCTGAGCGGGCCCTACCCGAGCGAAGCGAGGGTATCCCGCTCAGCGCGAGCCGGGAGGCCGAGCGGAGAGCGAAGCGATCCGCGAGCCGCGAGGCGGCCGAGGGCTTTCTGTGTCATCACTCCGGATTTTCGTCGTCCAACTCCGAATTACCACACTGAAACCACTCCAAAGTGCAAAACCTCTTAGTCGCGTCCCGTCGAATCAGTCAGTATGAACGTCACCGCCGCACTCGCGCTCGCCCTGATCTCTCTCGACGCGAACACCATCGTCGTCCTCACCGTGTTGCTGTTGATTCTCGGGTTCATCTTCTTCGTGTACCTGCTGCTCCGGCGGACCGCCCAGGGGTTCAAAGAAGGGATGAAGCAGGGGTAACGCGGTCGCGACTTGGCGGACGAGTGTAGCGATTCGCGGGCCTGGCGGACGTGGCGAAACTGTGTCTCGACGGGACGTCCACCTTTCGTCAGGCCTTTAGGTCGGTATCGACTCTCTAGGCCATGGACTACGACACCTCACTCGATAGAGCCTACGACGCGCTGCCCGATCAGGCGGGATCGGAGAGGGACCGACTCTCGATCCCCGATCCGGTCGGCGAGACGGACGGCGCGTTCACGCGACTGACGAACCTCGACGAGATCGCCGACGCGGTCAACCGCGATCCCGAGCACCTCCACCGCGCAATCCAGCGCGCTCTCGGCACGAGCGGCCAGTTCGACGGCGACCGCGCCCGGTACAACGGCTCGTTCGACGCCGCGGACTTCGAGGCTGCCATCGACGGCTACGTCGCCGAGTTCGTCACCTGCTCGGAGTGTGGCCTCCCGGACACGGTGCTGAAAACCGAGGACGGCATCGAGATGCTGCGCTGTCAGGCCTGCGGCGCGTTCCGCCCCGTCCAGAAGAAACAGAGCCGGAGTTCGAACGCCCCCCAGAACGAGGTCGAGGAGGGCAAGACCTACGAACTCCAGATCACCGGCACCGGCCGCAAGGGCGACGGCGTCGCCGAGCGTGGCTCCTACACGATTTTCGTCCCGGGCGCACGCGAGGGCGACACCGTCCGCGTCGTCATCGAGAACATCAGCGGCAACCTCGCGTTCGCTCGGAAACTCTGATTCTTTTCATACGGTCGTGCGTGACTCTTTACCGCTATAGAGTCACGCATTGGGCGTTTCAGACCGCGAAACCGCCGATATTGGGACCCGGTGCTGAAAATAATCACGCACGACCGTATCAGTGTAGTGTAATCCCGACGGTGAGCGCATCCAGTGGGGCTCGCTGCCGTGGTCCGACCGAACCGGGACGGGAAACCGTCCCTGGCGCTCTGCAACCGATCAGTCGTCAGCAGACGCCGTGGTCGTCTCCTGATCACCGACAGTCACGATACCGCGCGTCTTGGCGTGCTCGGCGACGTGGGGCTGGAACACCCACGCCGCGAGCGCGACGATCGGGAGCATCGTGATCGCGACGACAGCGTAGCCGACGTGGAGGTTCGGCAGGAACGGCGCGGCGAACACGAGCGGGTAGACGACGCCGCCGACGGTGCCGATGCCGCCGACGATCCCGGTGACGCTGCCGGAGTTGTCCGGGAACATCGAGGGCACCTGGGCGAAGATCGCCCCCTCGGAGAACGCACACGACATCCCGACGACGAACGCGGCCACGACTGCGGCCGTGATCTGTCCCGAGAGCCCGGCGACGGTCATCCCGAGCATCGCGGTGACGACGAACAGAAGCGCCAGGAACGTCCACTGCTCGCGGTGGCGCCCCTCGAAGCGCGCGATCAGGTCGATCTCCTTGCGCTTGAACACGTCGCTGACGTAGCCGCCGATCGGCCGGAGCAACCCGGCAGCGACCGAGAACGTCGAGGCGAACGTCGCCGCGATCACGAGGTCACCCTCGTTGAACCCCTCCCGGTAGTAGGTGCCCAGCCAGCCGTTCATCGCCAGTTCCAGACCGAACGTCATGATGTAGGCCGACGCGAGCACGATCGCCCCGTAGCGGGTCGCGACGTGGAGCCACTGGGAGAACGTGACGCCCTGCTTGGTGGCCTGGCGCTTCTCCGCGCTCTTGGCCGCGTCCCCGATCACCAGGTAGGCGAGCCCGACCAGGATCGCCAGCGCGCCAGTGTAGAAGAAGGCCGCCCGCCAGTTGGTCGAGAAGATGGGGCCCGACCAGCCGTCCCCGAAGATCCGCGGGAGCGTGAAGTACGCCCCGATGCCCGCACCGGCGTTGCCGATGCCGGCGTAGATTCCCTCCGCGAGCCCGAGGTTCGCCTCCTCGAACCACTCGGCGACGTGCTGGATTCCGATGACGAACGTGATGCCTGCCAGCGAGGCGACGATCCGCGCGGCGATGAACACCTCGTAGGTCTGCGTGAACGCGCTGATGATCGCGAACGTCCCGACGAGCACCATCGTCCCGCAGGCCGTGACCGGCGCCCCGAACCGGTCGGTCAACGGGCCGATGATGATCCGCCCCAGCGGCACGGCGATGATCGCCGCGCTCGCGACGATCCATCAGCGTCGCCAGCACCAGGTTCTTGTACTTCCTGGAACGCATCACGCGCCACCCCCGACCTGGCACTCACTGGGGACCCGAACGCCCCGCTGCCGGCGCCCGCTGGCCGCTGCTTCGTCGGGACTGGCTCCCAGCTCGATCCGGGTGTCGAAATTCAACTCCACCATCCTGAACGATTTATACTGTACATTCATACGGATTTCCTCGTATTAGCAGTATATACTTCCATATTAAACAGCTTTGATTGATTAAATAGGATTTTTCCGGAAGTTCGTTCGAATTCCGGCGGATGGTCGACTGGGGGCCCCCGCCAGCCGTGTGTCACCGACCCGAACTTGGGATCCTAAACCAGGTATTTAAGTGAACGGTTGCGGTGTCAATCCAGCCGTCCCGGGAGTATCCGGGCCGCATTCGGGTCGTCAAACGCGTCCACTCGGGGGGACCCGGCGGTAGACAGCGGAGACGCGAGAAGAGCGGAGGGACGAACAGCGTCGGCGGGGTTACTGCCCTTCCGGCGAGAGGGCGCCGGCGTGGTGGGTCGGCGGCGCGGTGTCGGCGGGCGCCTCCATGGCGACCGCACACTGCTTGTAGTTTGGCTCGTTGGATTGCGGGTCGACCTCGGGGAGCGTCAGCTCGTTGACCGTCGGGTTGTGGATGTCCATCCAGATCATCCCCGGCGGGACGGCGTCGTCGGGGGTGACCGCGACAGTGATCGCCCCGCGACGAGAGGTGACGGCAGTCCGACCCCGATCGAACACGTCGATGTACTCCGCGACGGTCTCCGGGTGGAGGCGGGCCACTGGCACGTCGTCGCGCGCGGAGACGCGCGTCCGGACGCCGGTGTTGTACCCGCCCGGCAGCCGACCAGTGGTCAGCGTGAGCGGATACGCGTCGTCCGGCGGTTCAGCGCGCCCCTCGAACCGCGCCGTCGAGAACCCCGCCAGCCCGGAGTCCGTCGGGAACGACCAGTCGTCGGCCTCGGAGTCGTAGTAGCGGTACCCCCCAGCGCTGGACTCGTCGGAGGCTGGCCACCGCACGCCGAGTTCCGCGGCGAGCCGGTCGTAGGTGATCCCCGAGAGGTCGGCGTCCGTCCCCGCGGTCAGCGCCCGGAACTCGTCGAACACCCCCTCGGGCGACAGCGGCGGCCGGTCGAACAGGTCGTCGTCGAACCGGTGACCGACCTCGGCGATGATGTCGAGGTCCGAGCGGACCGTCTCCGGGGTGTCCGTCGCTGCTGTCACGCGGGAGACGGTCCGCTCCATGTTCATCACCGTTCCCTCGGACTCGCCCCACGTCGTCGCGGGCAACACGACGTCGGCGTACTCGACAGTCTCGGACTTGAACGCGTCCTGGACCACGAGGAAGACGTCCTCGAGGGCGTCCTGGACGTAGGTCGCGTTCGGCATCCCGGCGACCGGGTTCGTGGCGACCGTCCAGCAGGTCTCGACGTCGCCGCGGGCCATCGCGTCGACGATGCCGACGGGCCCCGGACCGGAGTCGTCCGGCAGCCGGCTCACCGGCACGTTCCAGGCGCCCGCGACCGCCTTGCGGTGGTCGGGGTCGTCGAACGGCCGGTGACCGGGCCAGGTGCCTTTCGAGGAACAGACCCGCGTCCCCATCGAGTTGGCCTGGCCGGTCAGCGAGAACGGCCCCGTACCGGGGCCGAGGTTCCCCGTGGCTAGACAGAGGTCGATCAGCGCCCGACAGGCCTTGGTCCCCTCGGTGTTCTGGTTGACGCCCATCCCCCAGTAGACGATCGAGGGGTCGGCGAACGCTTCCGCCATCGCCTCGACCGTGTCGACCGGGACCTCGGCGGCGTCGGCGGCCTCAGCCACAGCGGGCAGCGTCGCGAGCAGGTCCTCGTACCCCTCCGTGTGCTCGGCGACGAACCCCTCGTCGATCAGGTCCTCGTCGACGGCCGCCGCGAGCACCGCCCGCGCGAGCGCCAGGTCGGTGCCGGGCGCCGGCCGGACGTGGCGGTCGGCGTCGTCGCTGGTCTCGCTGCCGACCGGATCGACCACGATCAGGCGCCCCCCGTCCTCGCTGGCGCTCTCGACGATCCAGCGGTACAGCACCGGGTGGGCCGCCGCCGGGTTCGCGCCCCAGACGACGTGGGTCTGTGCCGCCGGGATATCGCCGTACGTCGGCGGCGGCGCGTCACCCCCGAACGCCTGGTAGTAGGCCGTGACGGCGCTGGCCATGCACAGCGTCGTGTTCGCGTCGTAGTACCGCGTGCCGAACCCGCCGCGGGCGAGTTTCCCGAGCGCGTAGGCGGCCTCGTTGGTCTGCTGGCCGCTGCCCAGGACGGCCAGCCCCGTCGTGCCGTTTGCCAGCGCCTCGATGAACCGCCCGACGACGATCCCCAGCGCCGTGTCCCAGTCGACCGGCTTGAGGACGTCGCCGCGCCTGACCAGCGGCTCGGTGAGCCACTCGCCCTCGGGCTGCTGGGACTCCTCGATGCCGCGCTGGCAGGCCAGCCCCCTGTTGACCGGGTGCTCGGCGTTGCCGCGGACGCTCGCGATGCCGTACCCGTCCTCGACGCCCTGCTGGAGGTGCCCGCAGCCGACGGCACACCGCATACAGGTCGTCGGGGTCCACTCGGTCACGTCACCGCTCCTCTGCGGTCGCCCCGTCGCGGCTCGCGGGCGCGCCGGAGCCGCCCGCGAGCGACGGGATCGGTTCGGGGAGGGAGTCCGCGAGGGGACCGCCGGCCTCGACAACGTCGCCGACGATCGTCGTCGCCGGCGGCTCGATCCCGGCCTCCCGGATCCGCTCGCCGATCGTCCCGACGGTGCCCCGGACCGTCTGCTCGGACGAAAGCGTCGCCTCCTGAACGGTGGCCGCGGGCGTCTCCGGGGCGACGCCGTGGCGCTGCAGGCCCGCCGCGATGTCGGGCAGTCGGCGGACGCCCATCAGGATCACGAGCGTCCCGCCGGCGCTGACGGTCCGGGCGAGCGCGTCCCAGTCGAGGGCGGTGTCGTCCTTCGCGGGATCCTCGTGCCCTGTCACGACCGTCAGGCTGGAGGCGTGATCGCGGTGGGTCAGCGGGATGTCCGCCGACTCCGGCGCGCCGAGGACGCTCGACACGCCGGGAACGAACTCGCAGGGAACGCCGGCGGCCGCGAGGTGGTCGGCCTCCTCGCCACCCCGGGCGAACACCGTCGGGTCGCCGCCTTTCAGCCGCAGCACCGTCTCGCCCGCGCGGGCGTGCTTGACCAGCAGCTGATTGATCTCCTCCTGGGTGGTTCGCTCGCCGTCCGGCCCCGGCCGCTTGCCGACGTCCCGCGTCCGCGTCTCGGCCGGTACCTCCGACAGCACCGCCTCCGACACCAGCGCGTCGTGCAACACCACGTCGGCCTCGCCGAGCAGCCTGTCCACCTTCCGCGTCAGCAGCTCCGGATCGCCGGGGCCCGCACCCGCAAGGTACACCCGCCCCGGCGCGCCCGTGCCGGTCATTGCGACCCGCCCCGGCAGGCGAACAGTCTCCGACGATCACGCATCGATCCATCCGAATTTAAATGATTGTTCATATTGTAACCCCAATCTCGTTATTACATTTCAAAACGGACCATATAATGCTTGCGTCATCCACATTATTACTCCTAAAGGATACGAATGTCCAGACATATTCGATTGCGTGTACGCGCGTTGCCGTAGCCGGCGCAAAGTTGACGTAGAAGTATTCGGGTCGTGATGCGTGAAAGAAACGGTCGAGCACCGCGGAACTTTGCAATTGTCACCAGCTCGGCAGCGTGCCGACCCGGGAGCGGAGCGCGAGCACCCACTTGCCCACACGCGCTGTGGACCCGCGATCGGCAGGGTTGCGCAACTGTGCAGTTCTCCCGGGCCGATTCTCCGAACCTGAACTTCCCGCCAGTGAGCGGCGTCGAGCGGCCCTGACGACGGGCCGTTTTGGAAATCCTCGGAGAGAGTGGCAGAATAGTGAAGATATTCAACGATCAGATTTATGAGCGTGAGAACACACTAGCGATACGATCGAATAGTCGACAAACGACGGAAAATAGCGAAACAATAGTTACATTCGGAAACTGACAATGGCAAACAAGAAAGAGCAGTGGAAGGAGGGGATGTACGGAGACGAGGTTCGCGAGAAGATCGAGGAGTTCGCCGAAAACGGCTGGGAGTCCATCCCGGAGGACGAGCGGGACATGTGGTTCAGCCGGTTCAAGTTCTGGGGGGTGTTCCACCACCGGTCGGGCCAGGAGAGCTACTTCATGATGCGGCTGGCGAACACGAACGGCCAGCTCGACCCCGGTCAGCTCCGCACGATCGGCGAGGTGGCCCGCGAGTACGCCGACGGTCCCGTCGAGAACCCGGAGTGGGGCGAGACCTGGATCGACTTCACGACCCGCCAGTCGATCCAGATGCACTGGCTCAAACTCGAGGACGTTCCGGAGATCTGGGAGAAACTGGAAGCCGTGGGCGTTCACTCCCGCTCGGCCGGCGGCGACACGATGCGCAACATCACCGGCTGTCCGGTCGCGGGCCGGGACAAACACGAGTTCGTCGACGCGGGGCCGGTGCTCGACGAGATCACCGCGAAGCTCCGGGAGGACGACGACCTGGCGAACATGCCCCGGAAGTTCAACATCAGCGTGACGGGCTGCCGGGAGGGGTGTGCGCAGGACTCGATCAACGGGATCGGGCTCGAACCCGCCGAGAAGCAGATCGACGGCGACCGGGTCCGGGGGTTCAACGTCCGCGTCGGCGGCGGCCTCGGCGGCCGCGAGCCCCGGCGGGCGCGCAGCCTCGACATCTTCGTCCGCCCCGAGAACGCCTACGAGGTGACGCGGGCGTTCGTCGAACTGTACTTCGACTACGGCAACCGCGAGAACCGGCAGAAAAACCGGAGTCGCTTCTTCGTCGACGACTGGGGGACCGAGAAGATCCGCGAGGTGATGCAGGAGGAGTACGTCAACTTCGAGCTGAAAACGGCCGGGATCAACTTCCGGAGCGGCTACACGTACAACGCTGGTCGGCCCCCGGACGCCGGGAAACACGACCACGTCGGCGTCCACGAGCAGGTCGACGGCCACTACTACGTCGGGCTCTCGGTCCCGGTGGGCCGGCTCACCGCCGCGGAGACGATCGAACTCGCGGACCTGGCCGAGGAGCACGGCTCCGGCGAGGTCCGGCTCACCCGCCGGCAGAACCCGCTGATCATGGACGTTCCCGAAGGGGAACTCGACGACCTGCTCGCGGCGCCGCTGCTGGAGACGCACAAGCCGGAGCCGAACCCGTTCCAGCGCGGCGCGATGGCCTGCACCGGGACGGAGTTCTGCTCGCTGGCGCTGACCGAAACCAAGGCTCGGATGGCCGTGCTGCTCCGGTGGCTCCGGGAGAACGTGGACCTGCCGGAGGACGTCTTGCAGCTGAAGATCCACTACTCGGGCTGTACGGCAGACTGCGGCCAGGCGCTGACCGCGGACATCGGGCTGCAGGGGATGCGCGCCCGCAAGGACGGCGAGATGGTCGAGGCGCTGGACGTCGGCGTCGGCGGCGGCGTCGGCACCAAACCCTCGTTCGTGGAGTGGGTGCGCCAGCGCGTCCCCGCCGACGAGGTGCCGGGGATGCTGCAGAACCTGCTCGAAGCGTTCGCCGCCCACCGCGGGGAGGGCCAGACGTTCCGCGAGTGGGTCGACTCGACGGGGACCGAGCCGCTCACCGAGTTCGCCGAACCCGAGGAGACCGACTACGAGGACCCCTGTCTCCACGACGCCAAGGGGTCGTGGTACCCCTTCGACGACGGCGAGAGTCCGGCGCCGACCGCGCCCGACGGCACCCCGCTGTCGGCGGACGACTGACCATGCACCGCCGCATCCTCGACGTCACGTCGTACACGACGCTGGATTACGTCGAGACGAGCCTGCTGGGCCCGGACTGGACGGCGCGCTCGCCCGCGGTGCTCGACGTGAGCACGCCCGACGAGAACGAGGACCTCGATCCGGCGACGGTCACGCTCTCGCTGGAGGTCGACCCCGTCGACGCGACCGACGGCGAGCGGCGCGCGACCCGGGTCGAACTGACGCCCGCGCAGGCGCGAACGATTGCAGATGATCTCGAATCGACGGCCGACGAGGTCGAGTCAGCGAACGACTGATAGTGATTAGTGCGATTATTTTTGTGCCCACGTCACGTGAACGGTTAGTTCGCGGGCTGACGCACACGAATTGTGACTCCTTGGCGGTAAAGAGTCGCACTAATCACTATGAGTATCAGCGGGGGTCGGAGAACGCTGCTCCATCGGACGTGGTTGGATGGTCGTTCAGCCGGCAGAAACCCGGCGGTTGATCCGCCAGCAAAAAAGCGGTGGAACAGCCGTTATTCGCGGAAGAACGCTTCGAGGCGCTCGGCGGCCGTCTCGACGCGGGGGGTGACCAGCGCGAAGCGGATCCACTCGGCGCGGGACTCGCCGAACGCCTCGCCGGGCATCCCCGCGACGCCGGCCTCGTCGATCAGGCGCTCGACGTTGTCGAACGTCCCGGGGTAGTCGGGGAACCGCGCCATCACGTAGAAGGCGCCTTCCGGCTCGGTGTACTCGGCGCCGACGTCGTCGAGTGCGGCGGTGACGGCGTCGATCCGGTCGGTGAGCAGCTCGCGGGTCGCCTCGTAGTACTCGGGGCCGGTGTTCCGCAGCGCGTGCAACACGGCGGTCTGGGCGGGACGCGAGCCAGTCACGTTCGTCAGCATGTGCCGGGTCCGTGCGCGTTCCATCAGCTGCCCGTTCGGCCCCTCGGGGTTCGGAAAGACCGCGTAGCCCACCCGCCAGCCCGTGATCGCCATCGACTTCGAGACAGCGTTGGTGACGATCCGGTTGGGCGAGTCGACCGACAGCGCCGACGCGAACCGGTCGGCGTAGTCGAAGTGGTCGTACACCTCGTCGCTGACGAGGACGGCGTCGTGCTCCTCGGCAATCTCGACCACCGCGCGGACCGTCCCGGCGTCGTAGGTCACCCCCAGCGGGTTGTTCGGGGAGTTGATGACGATGACGCTCGTCTCCGCGCCCGCGTACTCGGCGACGGTGTCGGGGTCGAGGTGGCCCGTCTCGTCGACCGGGACGTAGCTGGCCTCGGCGCCGATCATCGACGCCCGCCCGGCGTAGTAGGGGTAGACGGGGTCGACCAGCAGGATCTCCTCGCCCGGCATCGCCCGGTACCCCTCGGTCATCGCCAGGTGGTTGGCCTCGCCGGTGCCGTTGGTGATGATCACCTGCGAGCGGTCCACGCCGCGGCGAGCCGCGATCTCCTCGCGGAGCTCCGGGAGGCCGACGCTGGCCTGGTACTGGAACTCCCCCGGCGTCGCGTCGGCGTAGGTGTGCAGCCCCTCCCGCAGCGCCTCCGGCGGCTCCCAGTCCGGGCTCCCGCTGACCATGTCCACCACATCCCGGTCGGCCTCGCTGGCGTACTTCATCACCCGGAAGAACTGCGGCGTCTCGTAGTCCATACCCCTCCCTGGGGTCGCCCACTACCTGGCTTTTTTGTTCGACGGTGTGTCGGCCCGGGCCGGATCGGGACTGCCGCGACGTTTATTACCGCGCCGCCGGTACCGACGGACGTGAGTCCGTGGAGCAGTCACGGCCGGTAGACGCGGCCGCGGAACGTCGCGATCAGGTCACCGTCGTCGTTCGTGACCGCGACCTCGTACTGGGCGGTCCGGCCGCCGTCGTGGGTCTCCTCGGCGGTCGCCGTGAGCCGTTCGCCGGTCTCGACCGCTTCCAGGTACGACATGTTCGTCTCCAGGGCGACCGCCGTCTCCCCGCGGGCGTTCGAGGCGGCGGCGAACGCCGCGTCCGCAAGCGAGTAGATCGCGCCGCCGTGGGGCGTCCCGTGGAAGTTGAGCAGCGACTCATCGATCGTGAGCGCCATCTCTGCGTGCCCCGCTTCCAGCGCGAGGAGGTCGATCCCCATGCGCTCACAGAAACGGTCCGACTCGATCCGGTCGCGCGTCTGCGCGCTGACGTCTCCCATAGCTCCCTGTTCTCCCAGGGCCCGCAAATACGCATCGGCGGCACCTGCCGGCGCTGTCTCCCGCCGCAGGGCCCTCCTCCCGTTTCCCACGCCGCTGGAGTACCCGGAATCCACAGCAGGGCCAGGTCTGCCATCCCTATCTTTTGCAGCGAGAGAATCCCGCCGTTTACGGCGCGGAGGATGTCATGGCTCGGTCAGTGCGTAGAGTGTCGCCTCACCGCTCACGAACAGGGAGCCGTCCGAAACCGACGGGATACCAGTGACTTCCTCGACAGTCGTCCGCCACCGTTCGGCCCCGTCGCTGACGCCGAAGGCGGCGATAGTGCCCTCGAACGCTGCTGTGTAGACGGTGTCGTCGGCGACGATGCCCGGCGCAGCGATCCGCTCGCCCACCTGCTGGGTCCACACCTGACTGCCGTCGGCGGTGTCGAACGCCCGCAGCGTTCCGTCCTCGAGCCCGGCGAAGAACGTCCCGTCTGCGATAGCCGTCGGTCCGAGCACCGGTTCGTCCAGCGCCGTCGCCCACTGAAGCTCCCCAGTGTTCACCGAGGCGGCCGAGAGCGCCGGCTGTTCGCCCTCCAGCCGGGAGAAGTACACCTTCCCGTCGGCGATGGTCAGTGCCCACAGCGAGTTCGCGTCGTGCGACCACTGTTCCGTCCCGTCGTCCCGACCGATAGCGACGAGGCCGGACTGGCCGTGACCGTACAGGTAGATGTGCTCGTCGTCGATTGCCTGGGTGATTGCCGGCTCCTCGAGGTCGTCGAACCGCCACCGTTCGGTCCCGTCCGCGACGTCGATCCCGTGCACACCGAGCCGGGTGCTGAACACCAGCAGGTCGTCGACGAGCGTCGGGATCAGCGGCCGGCGCGTCTCGGCCCGGAACGGATCGGACTCCCACAGTTCGGCTCCGGTGTCGGCGTCAAACGCGTACGCCCTGAGTTCGGCCTCGCCGCTCTCCCGGCGCCGGGTGCGAACGAAGTACACCCGATCGTCCCCGACCGCTGGCATCGACCAGAACCCGTCGATATCTTCCGACCAGCGTTCGTCCCCGTCGGACGCGTCGAGCGCGAGGATCCGGCCTCTATCGGCCAGGTAGATCGTCCCCCCCGAGACGATCGGCTGGAGGACCTGGGGCCCGCTCTCGGCCGTCCACGCCACCTCCGCGCCGGCAGTCGGCCCCTCGATAGCCGGCCCGTAGCCGCTGTTTTTCGGGTCGTACTGGAACATCGGAACGCCGCCGGCCGACCCGGTCCCGACGAGCCGTTCGGTCGCCACCCAGCTCGCCGCGCCGACGATGCCCAACCCGACCGCCCCGAGCGCGGTCCGCCTGGACACCGAGTAGCCACCGAGGTTCAGGCTCCCCTCGTCGCCGGACCCCGGCTCAGCCGTGTCGACGGCCTCCTGGGGCTGTTCGTCGGCCCCAGCTAATCCACCTCGTTCCTCCGACGGCGCCGTTCCACCCGAGTCCTCGCCCGCCGTCCCCGGGGCCGGCTGTGGGTTCCCGTGGGAGTCGAACAGCGTCGCGAGTTTGAACTCGTACGGCGTGGCGTACCGGTCCCCGGGCTCGCCGGCCAGCGCCGTCTCCAGCACCGCGTCGAACCGCCCCGGTACCGACCCGTTCACTGCCGACGCCCGGGGCGGAGAGCCGTCCCCGCCGACTTCGCCCGCCCCCGTAGCGGCGGTCCGGGGCGCCTCGCCAGTCAGGAGGTAGTACGCGATCGCCCCGAGGCTGTATACGTCCGCCCTGTCGTCGGGTTCCGGCTCTTCCGTCGCCAGTTCGGGGGCGGTGTAGGGCGTGGGCTGCTGCTGCCCGGCGGCCACCCGGCAGGCGCGTTCGAGCCCCCAGTCGTCGATCCGGGCGTCCCCCGGACCGTCGACCAGCCAGACGGACGCCGGCGAGAGCGCGCCGTGGTGGACGCCAGCCCGGCCGGTCGCCCGGAGCACCTCGGCGACCGCCCCGAGCACGGTCCGGACCTCGTCGACCGCCAGCGGGGCGTCCATGTCCGACAGCCGCGTGCCGTCGACCGACTCGACCGCGATCCAGGGCCGGGGCCGCTCACCCCGGTCGTGGACCGAGACGACGCCCGGGCGATCTGCGATCCGTTCCCAGCCCGCCGCCGCCCGGTCGAACGCCGACTCGACCGACGGATCGGAGATCTCGGGCGAGAGGACGAACAGCCGGACCTCCCCGGAGACCGACTCCAGTCTGCCGGCGTAGGTGTGCACAACGCCGTCTTCGTGGAGGGCTGTCGCCGCACGGACCCCCGGAGTAGCCCGTGCGAACGACGATGGCGGGTCTGACATTGTTCCTGCCCCGGCTTTGGGGCCGGACCTCGTAAATGGTTGAGTTTTTCCGTCATCGCGACCCCGCCGCAGTATCTGCCCACCCCGCGAATCGGGGGTCGCTGTCACTCCCGCCCGTGTCCGCCCCCGGATCGAAGAAACGGACCGATCAGGCGTACCGGGAGAGCTCCGGGTCGTCGAGGTTTTCGAGCACGTCTTCGGCAGTTTCGTCGAGCAGGCTGTGCCCCTCGGAGGTGACCTGGCGACCCTCGCCTTCGGCAATCTCGAGGTAGCCGGCCTCCTCGAGCTGCTGGAGCGCCGTCCGGATGATGCTGCCCGACCCCTCGGTCTTGTGTCGCGGGCGCACCCGGTAGCGGTTCGAGCCCTGCTTGGCGGTGCCGTACTCGGTTTTGAGCGCGCCGACGCCGACCGGGCCGTCGATGGCGACCTTCCGGAGCAGGCTCGCGCTCCGACGGACCCAGAAGTCCTCTTGCTCGGGTGGCAGCTCGCGGTCGTGGCCGGTCTTCACGAACTCGATCCACTCCGGTTCCTCGATAGCGTCCTCGTCTGCGAGCGTCTCCGCAAGCGCCTCGATGACGTTTTCGGCAGGCGCGTCGTACAGTGTCGTCATTGGGGAACCCTTTCCGATGCCGTCATTTAACTGTTGTGAACACCGCGTACTTCCATTTCACGCTTCATACGGTCGTGCGTGAGTATTTTCAAGCTGGTGTGGTAGCTCATACTGCCGGACTTCAAGCTGGTGTGGTAGCTCATACTGCCGGACGTGATTCCGTTCCCACCCGGATAGCGCTCAGCAGCTGAGACAACCGAAAACGCCGCCGGCGGTCACTCGATGCCGCCGACGGAGAACCCGGCCAGGAGGTACCGGTTGAGGAAGTAGACGACGACGAAGGGGGGGAGAACGAGAAACGACCCGCCGACGACGAGGTGGTTCCACTGCGTTTCCGTCGTGCCGATGAACTGCGCGATGCCGGTCGTGAGCACCTGCTGGGACGGGTCGGTGATGAGTACGAACGCGAACGTGAAGTCGTTCCAGGAGATGGCGAACGCGAAGATGGCACAGGCGACGATCCCGGGCATGGCAGCCGGCATTGCCACCTCGATCATGCTCCGGAACCGCGAGGCGCCCATGATCCAGGCGCTTTCCTCCCACGCTAACGGCACAGTCTGGAAGAACTGCCACATGATCCAGGTCGTAAAGGGGAGCGTGATCGACGCGTGAGCCAGAATCAGCCCGATGTTCGTGTTGATGAGACCGGTGCGCTGGTACAGCACGAAGTACGGCAGTCCGAGCATCATCGCGGGGAACATGTACGAGAAGATGAACGCCCTGGCGATGTTTTTGCGCTGCCAGACATCGTAGCGTGCGAGGCTGTACCCGGCGAACGACGCGACTGTGACGCTGAACAGGATGTTCCCGGCGGCGATCGTGAGGCTGTTTCGGAGCCAGATAGCGTAGTCCGTCTGCCGGAACAGCAGCCGGTAGTTCTCCAGGGTCACAGTGTCCGGGATCAGCCTCGGCGGGTAGGTGATGATGTCTGCAAGCGGCTTGAAACTGGAGATGAGCAGCCAGTAGAGGGGGAACGCGAACACGAGAAACAGGATCCCGACCATCACGTTGATCGCGATCCGCCGGAGGAAACTCTCGGAGGGCATCAGTTCTCCACCTCCTCTTCCGGGCTGAACGCGGCGAAGTACACGATCGACACCGTCGCGAGCAGGAGGAACATCAGCGTCGTGACCGCTGCGCCTTCCCCGTAGGACTGCTGGCCGAAGGCCGTCTTGTAGGCGTAGATCACCATCGTCTCCGTCTGCCTGAACGGCCCCCCCTCCGTCAGGACCCAGATCATATCGAACTTGTTGAACATGAAGATCCCCCGCAGGAGGATCACCAGGAACAGCGCACTCCTGATCTGGGGGTAGGTCACATCGCGGAACCGCTGGATCGCGTTCGCGCCGTTGATCCGCGCGAGCTCGTACAGCTCGGCGTCGATCGACTGCAGCCGCGCGAGGATGATCAGCACGACGAAGATCGTAAACTTCCAGCCCGACGCCCACACGACCGTGTGCAATGCGAGGGCTTCCGAGAAGAAGTTCACCGCGCCGTCGACCGGGGCGTATCGCGTCAGCGAGAAGTTGACGATCCCGACCTGGGCGTTCAACAGCCAGCGAAAGAGGATCGCCACGGCGACCGTGGGGATCAGGTAAGTCACCAGGACGATCGTCCGGACGAAGTTCTCGAACCGGAACGACTCGTTGAGCAACAGTGCGATTGCGACACCCAACGTCGTCTGCAGGACGACCGAGTACGCCGCGTAGACGGCGCCCGTCCGGACGCTGCTCCAGAAGTTGGGATCGTCGAACAGCAGGCGCCGGTAGTTTTCGAGGCCGACGAACTGCAGATCCAGAAAGCCGAAACCGCTCTGGAAGCTCAACCAGATCCCGTACAGTACCGGGCCGACCGAGAGGACGAGAAACACGAGCACCGCCGGGAGCAACAGCAGATACCCAAGGAGGTTCGTCCGCTTCCGTTTCCACTCCGCGGCCGTGTCCTGCATCTCAGAAAGCCGTTGCTGGATCGCACTCATTTACGGTCCTCGTGGTGGGTCACACATCGTATCGGAGATCCGCCGCGGTGGTTGCGGTGTACAGTGGAACGATACCGACGGGGCAGAGACATTTTCGGGACGGGTTACTCCGCGAACTGTTCCTCGAACTGCGGAATCTCCTCGCGGAGGCGGTCGCCCGCCCGGTCGACGGCCTCCTCGGGCTCCGTCCGGCCGACCATCGGCTCGGCCAGCATCGACGGTCCGATCTCTGTCCCGCGGATCAGCGGGTCCCAGTACGTCGTCGGCGTCTCCTCGCCGGTGAGGCTCGTGTAGAACCGTGCTCCCTCGGCCATCTCCTCGATGTAGCTGACGTACTCCGGGGACGCCTGCACGATCTCGTTGGCCTGGTACCGGTCGGTGTGGAGGATATCCAGGTCCGCCGGCACCCGGTGGAGCGGGACCGTCAGCAGGAAGTCGACGTAGTAGTCGGAGCTCATGAAGTAGTCGATGTAGCTCTCGGCGAGTTCGGGGTTCGACGCGCCGACGTCCGTGGTCGGCACCGAGAACCCCTCGCCGATCGTGGCGATCTGGTATTCGGACTCGCCGGCCTGCATCGCGGGGGTGTCCGCGAACCGCCCCATCTTCACGTGTTCGGCAATCTCCGGGTTCTCGTTGAACGAGTTGACGAGCGCCCGCGCGGGGTATTTCGTATCCATCACCCGCTCGGTCGTGAACAGCTGTGTGGCTTCGCCGTAGCCGAAGTTGACGGAGTCCGGTGAGTACTCGTACGCGTCCTGGAGGAACTCGAGGTACTCGATCGCACGGGATCGGTGCGGCTCCTGGTCCACGACCGGGTACGGCGGCTCGTCGTTGCTGTCGCGGTCGATGAACTGTGACCCGTTGCTGAGCATCGGGTGGTAGTGCCCGTAGATCATGTAGGGGTGTGAGCCGTTCGCGACGTACAGCGTCGGGTCCTGATCGTCGGGCAGGTGTTCGTCCAGTACCTCGTAGTTGTGGAGCTGTTCCTCCCAGGTCGTCCCCCACTCGATCCCCGCCTCCTCGTACACGTCCTGCCTGTACCACGAGGAACACATCTGGAGGTTGCCCGGGACGTACACCTCCCGGCCGTCGAGGTTCATCCGAACCGAATCCGGCACGCTGCTCGGAACGATATCCTCCAGGTCGCGGAGATGACCCCTGAGACCGAACTGTGCGTGGTAGCTCACCGAGGTGAATATCAGGTCGGGTGCGTCCTCCGCCGAGAGCCGGAGGTTGATCGTGTTCCTGACCTCGCCGCTCGGGACGTACTCGAAGTTCGGCTCGACGTTCGTGTCGGCCTCGTTCTCCGCCCAGTCGTCGAATGCGTCCTCGAACATTTGCTGGGCTTGCTCGACCTGCACGTCACTGAGCAGGTGGAGGGTCTTCGTCCCGCCGTCCTCGCTGGTCGTGTCGTCGTCGCCGAGACACCCTGCCAGACCGGCGGTCACCATCGCTGAGGACGCCAGCAGGCTCCGACGATCGAGTCTGATACTGTCCGTGTTGCTCCGTTGTTCGTCGCTATTTCCCATCGCTACAGCCTCTCAAGCGGGGACGAATCAAAAAATCTGCGGAAAACGACATGTGAATTAGAAATTTCCGTCCGGAGTGTGAATTTGGAAACATCTTTCCAATTTTCGGGAGGTCTGTTCGGGGATATGTCCGGCTGACGAGTATTACGTCTTCGGATTTTGGGGACGTGCTCGCACTCTCGTGGCATCCCCAGCCGGGCTGGCCCGTGCAATCGCTTAAGTCGATCGTTGATATACAGCCAGACGTGACTTCGTACAGTGCCAGGACAGTCCATCGACTGTGTCATGGCCCGAACATCGGGATTTGGGACGGCATGGCTTAGCTTAATCACGTCTGGCTGTATAATTGGCGTTCATGAGCGCCACAGATCGCGGTCTCGATACAGGGACAGAACGTGCTATCGAACTCTTCCTGGAAGACTGGCTGGTCGAGGAGGAGATCCCGGGTGCAAGCGTCGCAGTCTTCGACGAGGACGGCCCTCTGTACGCGACGGGCCTCGGCTCACGGACCCTCGACGGGACCGAGCCCGCAACGCCGGAGACGCTGTACAACGTCGGGTCGATCACCAAGATCGTCACCGCGATGGCGGTCTTTCAGCTGATCGAACGGGACGGGCTCGATCTCGACGACGAAATCCGGGACTACGTCCCGTTCCTGCACGAGGCGCCGGGCGATCCGATCACGGTTCGGGAGCTGTTGACCCACTCCTCGGGGATGCCGTCGGACACGATCTTCGAGCGGGACAACGCCGCCACCGAAACCGATCTGCGGCTCCACGCCGACGCGGCAGCCGACCGGCGCATCACCGACGGATCGCGGTTCATGTACTACAACACCGGGTACAAGATCCTCGGGCAACTCGTCGCGGCGGTCGACGGACGCGACTACGCCGAGTACGTCGGGGACGAGATTTTTTCGCCGCTTGGGATGGACCGCTCGACGTTCGACCAGCGTGTGCTCCAGTCCGAGTCGGATGCGATGACCGGTTATTGCGTCGAGGACGGCGAGCGGATCCCCGTGGATGAGCCGCTCGATTTCGAGAGCGGGCTGGCCGACGGCGCGCTGATCAGCCCGGTGACCGAACTCACGCGCCTGCTCCGCTGTGTGCTGGGGGACGGCACACTCGACGGCGCCCGCCTCCTACAGGCCGAGACGATCGAAGCGATGCGCGAGCAACAGCAACACCGCACGTCGACGATTGACGGACAGGACCGGTGGTACGGCCACGGGCTCATGATCGAGGAGTTCCTCGATGACCGCCTGGTGGGCCACGGCGGGCTGGTCGAGCACGCGCAGGCGTACGCCGGCGGCTTCCGGGATCGGGAACTGGGCGTCGCCGTCGCGTGCAACACGTCGGAGGTTCCGATCTGGGCGATCGCCATGGGGATTCTAGCAATCGCCGCGGGCGAGT
Source organism: Halobacteriales archaeon QS_4_66_20 (assembly GCA_003021015.1). Taxonomy (GTDB): domain Archaea; phylum Halobacteriota; class Halobacteria; order Halobacteriales; family Haloarculaceae; genus Halovenus. The sequence goes on from PXRK01000065.1 coordinate 41,254, forward strand.
CGCCGGTCGAGGTGGTTCCCGAGGTTGCGCTCCGCGAGAAGATCGGCGCGGTCACCGGCCGCTACGAGAGCTTCCGCGGACCGAGCGCGAGCGTCGAACGCGCCGGCGGGTACATCACCGTCGAAATCGAGGAGTGGGGACAGGAGTTTCCGGCGTTGCCCGAATCGCTGGCTGCCGAGGAGTACACGTTCTACACTGTCGAGCCGAACGGGCACCGAACGCCCGTCGAGTTCCGCGAGATCGACGGCGAGCTGTCGATGCTGTGGGGCCCAGGCCGGTTCACCAAAACTGGCTGACACCGGCTGGACAGCCCCGGTCGACCCAGCGGACGCCTTGTACGGTCGTCAGGAATCGGCGTCGGGATGGCCGTGCTCGGCGACCCAGTTTTCGAGCCACTCCTGCTGGTCCCGCAGCGGCGGCGTCGGCTCCTCGAACACGGAGTCGAACAGTCCTTCGGGCCCCGGCGGTTCGGTGTTTTCGACAGTCTCGACCGCCTCGTCGAGTTCCGCCTCGGCTTCCGCCTCGATCGTCTCGACGCGCTCGTCGTCGAGGACACCACCCGCTCTGAGGTACGTCTCGAAGCGCTCGACCGGATCGGCTGTCCGCCAGTCAGGCAGGTCCGCCTGGGTGTGTTCGTACCGCGAGGGATCGTCGCTGGTCGAGTGGGCGCCCTGCCGGTAGGTGAGGCTCTCGATCAGCACCGGTTCGCCCTCACGGACTTTCTCGATCCCCTTCCCGACGGCGTGTTTGACGGCGATGGGGTCGTTGCCGTCGACCTGGACGCCGTCGAAGCCGTAGGCGTCGGCCTTCTGGGCGATGGTCGCGCTCGCGGTCTGCTCGTGTCGCGGCAGCGAGATCGCCCAGCCGTTGTTCTCACAGAAGAACACCACCGGCGCCTCGAACACGCCGGCGAAGTTCAACCCTTCGTGGAAGTCCCCCTCGGAGGTGGCGCCGTCGCCGAAGTAACAGAGAACGGCGTGGTCCTCGCCAACGTAGTTGGCGGCCATGCCGGCGCCGGCGGCGTGGGGGATCTGCGTCGCGATCGGGATCGCCTGGGGGAAGATCGGCAGGTCGTGATCGGAGTCGAACTCGTTGTGGCCGCGGCGGAACAGGAGGATGTCGCTCATCGGGACGCCGCGGGCGATCTGCATGCCGTTCGAGCGGTAGGTGGGGAACAGCCAGTCGTCCTCCTCGAGCGCGTGGGCCGCGCCGACCTGCGATGCCTCCTGGCCCTTGAACTGCGGGTAGCTGCTCATCCAGCCCTGCCGCTGGAGCGAGAGCGCCCGCTCGTCGAACGCCCGGGCCCGTACCAGGTCACGGTACAGCGCGATCGCATCCGCCACGGTCGTCGCTATCTCCTCGAACGGGGCCGTTTCGATGACCTGGTGCATACTCGTAGGTCCGGGCCGCCACATGAGAATGTCCCGGTTTCGGCCGACGCGGCCGCCCGGAGACGCGCTGTCGGGCGGGTTAGCGCCGCCGGAGGAACAGCGTCGCGGCCCCCGCGAGAGCCGCAATCGCGGCGACGATCCCGAATCCGGGACCGAGGCCGTCGTCGGCATCCGTCCCGCCGCTCGCCCCCTCCGGGATGGTCACTCGCAGGTCAGCGCCGTCGCCGTCGGCCGCCTCGGCTCCTTCCTCGGCACGCACCGTGACCGTTGCGGTGTCGGTGCCGCCGGGGCCGGTGACCAGCAACTCGACGCTGTACTCCCCCGGCTCGTCGTACGTGTGGGTGACGGTGTCGCCGTTCAGGCTGGTGCCGTCGCCCAGGTCCCAGCCGTAGCGGTCGATCGAACCACCCGACGAGTTCGCCCGGAGCGTGATCTGACCGTCCTCGGCCTTCCCGTCGATGGAGACCGAGGGCGGGGAGGCCTCCTCGACGACGACAGTCCGCCGGGTCGTGTTCTCGCCGGCGATCCCGATGACGGTCACGTTCACGACGTACTCGCCCGGTTCGTCGTACGTGTGGCTTGCCGTCGGGCCGACAGCCGTCGTGCCGTCGTCGAACTCCCACCGGTACCCCTCGATCAGTTCGGCCGGCGCGTCGGTGGCTGCCTCGAACGCCAGTTCCGTGCCGACCTCCGGCCCCGCTTGGGGCTCATCGACCGACACATTGGCGGCGGGTAGCGGGTCGTCGGCGTCCTCGACGACGATCACCGTCTCGGTGGCAGTGTCGTTCCCTGCCGGCCCGGAGACGGTGAAGATGTGGGAAATAAATTCTTTGTGCCGATCGAAGCGTTTTTAAGCTCCGCGTGAGAAAGATCTGATACGATGAGGTGCAACGCCCCGTCCGTCGGGCGCGCGGTTTCGATTATTGCCCCGTCCGGGGCATAGCAACATCTCCTTCTCCGTGGCAGTAATCCCGGCCAGTGACGGCTGTACCCACTGTTGTTGGTGATCGGGATTTTCGCGCGCGCCACGAATACGGAACACGATCCATCGGACCGCTTGCCAGCTACAGGTATGAAATAATACAGACAACAACAGCATGACACTACCGGATCACTACGACCCGGACGACGTCGAACAGTACGCCAAACGACACTGGAACGAGGTCGACGCCTACGAGCACGTCACATCCGAAAACGCGGACGGCGAGCCGTTCTACTTCGTGGACGGCCCGCCGAACACGAGCGGCGACATGCACTGCGGGACCGCCTGGGGGAAGGTACTGAAAGACGCCTTCCTGCGGTACTACCGGATGCAGGGCCGTGACGTCGTGGCCCGGCCGGGCTACGACACCCACGGGCTGCCCGTCGAGCGGCGGCTGGAAGCCGACCTCGGCTTCGAGAGCAAGGCCGACGTCCACGAGTACGGCGTCGAGAACTTCGTCGAGGCCTGCCGGGAGTTCGTCGCTGAGAACCGCCGCGGGATGGACGCGGAGTTCGCCGACCTCGGCGTCTGGATGGACTGGGACGACCCCTACCGGACGATGGACGCCGAGTACGTGGAGACGGCCTGGACCGCCTTCCGCGAACTGTACGACCGGGGGCTGCTCGCCCGCGAGAAACGGGTCGTCAACACCTGTCCCGACTGCGAGACGTCAGTCGCCGAAACCCGTCTCTCCTACGAGACTCGCGAGGCGACTGCGGCGTACGTGGGCTTCCCGCTCCGCGAGCGGGAGGGCTGGCTGCTGGCCTGGACGACGACGCCGTGGACGGTCACCGGCAACCAGTTCGTCGCCGTCGACCCCGAGGCGACGTACGCTTCCGTCTCCGTGGACGGTGACCTGCTCTACGTCGCCGAGGACTGCGTCGACGGAGTGGCCGACGCCGTCACAGGGGAATCCGTTGCGAGGGAGGCCGTCGCGGAGGAATCCGTCGCGGGGGAGGCCGCCGCGGGGGAATCCGTCGCGGGGGAGGCCGTCGACGGGGACGCCAAAGTCGAGGTCGTCGACCGGTTCGACGGCGAGGACCTCGTCGGCTGGAGGTACGACAACCCGCTTGCGGCCCACCTGCCCGCGGACTCGCCGGTGCTCGGCGGCGAGGTGGCGAGCGCGGACTACGTCGACCTGGAACAGACTGGTCTCGTCCACTCCGCGCCCGGCTACGGTGCCGAGGACTTCGAACGCGGACAGGAACTCGACCTGGACGGGTACGCGCCGCTGGAGGAGAGCGGCACCCTCACCGACGGCGCCGGCGAGTACGCGGGCCTCGACGTCGAGGACGCCGTCGAAGCAGTGCTGACTGACCTCGACGACGCGGGCGCACTGTTCGCCACGGAGACGCACACCCACGAGTACCCGCAGTGTCCCCGCTGCGATGCCGAGGTGCGGTACCGCGCCACCGAGCAGTGGGTCGTGGCGGTCACCGAGTTCAAGGAGGACCTGCTCGACGCCGTCGGCGACACCACCTGGTACCCGGCTGGAGCGCGGGAGAACCGCTTCCGGCCGATGGTCGCGGACGCGCCGGACTGGAACCTCTCGCGCCAGCGCTACTGGGGCACCCCCGTCCCGGTGTGGGTCTGCCAGGACTGTAGCGAGGACGTCGTCGTCGAGGACGCGGCGGACCTCGCCGAGAAAGCGGGTCTCGACAGTCCGCCGGCGGACCTCCACCGGCCGAGCGTGGACGATCTGACCGTCACGTGTCCGGACTGCGGCGGGAGCGCCCGGCGCGAGGCGGACGTGCTCGACGTGTGGTTCGACTCGGCGGTCGCCTCGTGGGCGTCTGCCCGCGTACGCCCGCCCGAGACGCCCGAGTACTGGCCGGCGGACCTCGTGGTCGAGGGTCACGACCAGACGCGCGGCTGGTTCCTGATGCAGCTGTACCTCGGCGTCGTCTTCGGCGGTCGCGCGCCCTACGAGGAGGTGCTGATGCACGGGTTCGCCAAGCTCGACGGCGAGGCGATGTCGAAGTCGCGGGGCCACGTGCTCCGGCCGCCGACTGTCGTCGAGCAACACGGCCGCGACCCGCTGCGGGCGCAGTTGCTCTCACACAACCCCACGAAGGATGTCACCCTCACGAGCGGGATGGACGGCGTCGCCGACTTAGAGGACAAGCTGGACGTGGTCTGGAACGTCTACCGCTTCGCGTTGCTGTACATGGACCTCGACGACTACGAACCCGTTCCCGAAGTTCGGTCGAGCGCGGACGAGCGCACGGTGCTGGACGGCTGGGTACTCTCGCGCCTGCAGGCGACCGTCGCCGAGGTGAACGCCGCGATGGACGAGGACCGCCGGACGGACCGGGCGCTCGCTGCCGCCCTCGAGTTCCTCGTCGAAGACGTCTCGCGGTACTACGTCAAGACCGCCCGCGACCGGGTCTGGGAGGGCGAGGAGGGGGCGTACGACGCCCTCGGAACGGTGCTGTGCGAGAGCGCGAAACTGCTCGCACCCTTTGTCCCCTTCCTCGCCGAACGGCTGTACGACGCGCTCGACCAGCCCGAGATGACGGTCCACGCTGCCGACTTTCCGGAGGCGGACCCCGACCTCCGCGACGAGGACCTGGAGGCCGTCGTCGAGCGTCTGCGTGGCGTCGAGGAGGCGGCCGCGACCGCACGGCAGCGCGCCGGCCGCAAGCGGCGCTGGCCGGTCGCCGAGGTGGTCGTCGAGACCGACGACGAGCGACTGTGGGCGGCGGTCCGCGAACACCGCGAGCTGTTCGAACAGCGACTCAACGCCGAGGACGTCGTCGCGACCCGCTCCTGCGACCGCCTCGTCGAGACGCCCGACCCGCGGATGGACGAACTCGGCCCCGCGTTCGGCGAGCAGGCCCACGACGTCGCCGCGGCCGTCCGCCAGGCGAACGTCACCGAGTTCCCCGCGACGGTGACCGTCGACGGCGAGGAAGTCACCGTGGCGCCGGAGATGGTCGACGTCCGACGAGAGACGCCCGAGTCCGTCGAGGCCGAATCCGTCGAGTACGGCACTGTCTACGTGGACGCGACGCTGACGACCAGCCTGAAGCGCGAGGGCGTCTACCGCGACCTGCTCCGGCGCGCCCAGGAACTCCGGGACGACCTCGACGTGGCGATGGACGAGGAGGTCGTCCTCGCTGTCGACACGGACGACACCCTCGTCAGGGAGGCGCTGGAGCAGTACCGCGAGGAACTCCGCGCCGAGGTGCGCGCCGAGCGCGTCGTCGATGACACCGGCGACGCCGACGTGACCCTCGAGTGGTCCGCCGACGGCGCCTCCGTAGAGGTCGGCGCCCGGCGTGCCGGCTGAGCCGGCAGCCACTGGCGATCAGTACTTGTGGTTTTCCGGCGCGAGGTCGATCGCGTCGTAGAACGCCGCGTCGAGTTCGTTCCGGGCGTTGCGCCAGGACTTGAACCCGCCCCTGGTGGCGGGGTAGTCGCCGTACAGCCCCTCGAACCGGTCGGCGTACCCCTTCGTTTCGCGGAACCCCATCATCGCCTCGTACAGTTCCTCCCGCGAGACGCCGAGGTCCTCGAAGGTGCCTTTCCGGTACTCGCTCCAGAGATTGCGGACGACGCCGAGGGCGACCGAAAGCTTCGTCGTCAGGTCGTCGATGGCCGTCTCGGTGCCGACGATCTCCTTGAGCTGCTCCTCGGGCAGCAGCGCCGCGATCGCGCGCAGGATCGGGACGTCGATGCTGCTGGCGGCCACGTTGAACGGATCGCTGGCTGCGAGTTTCGTTCCGGTGCCGTGCTCGACGTAGAGGTAGTGGTTGTGACCCCACAGGCCAGCCTCGGAGACGTCGCCAGCGGCCACCGCTTCGGCAGCGTGTTTCCCGGCCGAATAGCCGGAGATCGCGGCCCCACGGATCCCCTTCCCCGAGATGGGATGGGTCGTCGCGGCCGCGCCACCCGCCGCGAGGTAGCCCGGCGCGACCATCGAGTCCAGCGGCCGGCGGAGCGCGAGCGCCGCGCCCAGCTTGTTCTTCTTGTCGAACTTCTCGTCCAGGCGGGCGTTGCGGTACTCCGGGCGGTTCTCGATGTCCTTGCGGAGCCGGTCGGCCAGCGGGATCGGCTCCTTGTTCATCTGGAACCCCAGCCCGACGTTGATCGTGGTCGGCGACCGCGGGAAGTACCAGATGTACCCCATCTCCTCTAAGGGTTTGCCCACGATGGCGTTCCGGTACTCGACCGGCTCCCCGACCTCGATGATCTCCCGGTAGGCCGAGCCGAAGTGGGTGTAGTGGGGCATCTCGAAGGTGGTCGGCTCGTCGTCCCCGAGCGACTCGAACTCGATCATGTCCTGAAGGATCGACTGTGCCCCGGCGGCGTCGATAACCACGTCGCCGCGGTAGGTGACCGGCTCGCCGCCGGTCGTCGCGGTCACGCCCTCGACGGCACCGTTCTGGACGACGCCGTTGACGACCGTGTCGTAGCGCTGCTCGACGCCGCGGTCGGCGGCCTGCTGGAGCAGCCGCTGGCCGAACTCGTAGCGGTCGATCACGTTGCTGTTGCCGGCGTAGGGCAGCACCTTCCGGACGTCCAGATCCTCGTCCCACCACTCGATCTGGTCGATGTTGCCGTCGATGCGGACCGCCTCGTCGTCCGCGATCTCGTCCATGTCGATCGGTCCCGGATACTTCCCGGGGTCCCGCGGGCTCTTCATCGCGTCGCCGCAGGCGATGAACCCGCCCTGCTCGCGGGGTTTGCGCTCCAGCTGCACCACCTCGGCCCCCCCGGCGGCGGCCGTCGCCGCGGCGAAACAGCCGGCGACGCCGCCCCCGACCACGACCACCTCGTACTCCTCTGTCCTGGACATTGCTGGCGTTGATTGCTCTACGTAGGGAGAAGGGAAACGTAACTCTTTGGAGTTGGGATATCCACTCCGACGTGACTCTGTTACACGCCACGACAGTATCGCTGGGGTTTCAGGCCGCGACACTACTGTTCTGTGAGGGCAGGTCGTAACTGAATCACGTCTGAGTGGATACGACGGAAAACGCCGGGCCGATCGCCCCGAGGCTTTTGCCCTCGGGCACCGAAGACAGGGTTATGGTCAGCCAGATTCACCCTGACGTCGAGGCGACCGCCACGGAGATCGCCTCGATGGAGATCAGGGGTGCCGCGACGATCGCGGAGGCCGCAGCGCGCGCGCTACGCGTCCAGGCCGAGGAGAGCGATGCCGACGACCCCAGGGAGTTCGACCGCGAACTCAGGCGGGCGGCACGCCGCCTCCTGGACACGCGCCCGACGGCGGTCAGCCTGCCCAACAGCCTCCGGTACGTGTTCCAGCGGCTGGCGGGCGACACCGTCGAGGAGCGCCGGGCATCGGTCGTCGATGGCGCCCGCGAGTTCTGCGAGCGCCTCGACAACGCCCAGGACGACCTGGGTGCTATCGGTGCGAACAGGCTCCGCGACGGCGACACAATCCTCACCCACTGCCACTCGACGGACGCCCTCTCCTGTGTCGAGGCTGCACGCGAGCAGGGCAAGTCCCTGAACGCGATCGTCAAGGAGACCCGCCCCCGCAAGCAGGGGCACATCACCGCCCGACAGCTCCGGGAGATGGGCGTCCCCGTCACGCTGATCGTCGACGGCGCGGCCGGCCGGTACCTCGACGACGCCGACCACGTGATCGTCGGCGCGGATTCGATCGCCGCCGACGGGGCGGTCATCAACAAGATCGGGACGCGCTCGCTGGCGGTCACCGCCCGCGAACGGGACACGCCGATCGTCGTCGCCGCCCAGACGATCAAACTCGACCCGGCGACGCTGTCGGGCCACACCGTCGAGATCGAGATGCGGGCCGAGAAGGAGGTCATCGGCGAGGACGAGCGCGACTCGATCGGCGAGATCACCGTCGAGAACCCCGCGTTCGACGTGACGCCGCCGCGGTACGTCGACGCGATCGTCACCGAGCGCGGGCAGTTCCCGCCCGAGAGCATCGTGACGCTGATGCGCGAACTGTTCGGCGAGCAGATCCGGACGCCGTGGGAGAACTGATGTCGCGCGTCGTCTGTGCCGGCCACGTGAACTGGGACGTGACGCTGCGCGTCGACCGCCTCCCCGCCCCCGACGGCGAGGCGGTCATCTGCGGCCAGGCGGAGTCCGGCGGCGGCAGCGCAGCCAACACCGCCGCCGTGCTCGCGGGGCTGGACTGCGACCCGCTCCTTTTGGGCAGCGTCGGCGAGGACCGCTACGCCGAGCGGACACGGCGGGAACTCACGGCGGCTGGCGTCGACTGCAGCCACGTCCAGACCGCCGCGGGCGAGGCGACCACCATCAAGTACCTCGTCGTCGACGAGGACGGCGAGGTGATGGTGCTCGCCAACGACGGCGCTAACGAGGCGTTCGCCGCCGACGACCTGCCGGAGTCGACGCTGTCCGGCGCCGAGCACCTCCACCTCACGAGCCAGCGCCCGGAGACCGCGCTGGCACTCGCCGAGGCAGCCAGTACGGCGGGCCTCTCGGTCAGCCTGGACCCCGGCCGGCGGCTCGACCGGCGCGACTACGGCGCGGTGCTTGCGTGTGCGGATGTCGTCTTCCTGAACGCCCGCGAAGCGGACACGGTCGAGGCGGACGGCGAACTCCGGGCTGACGACCGCCTGACGGTCGTCAAACAGGGCGACGACGGCGCCGAAGTCCGCTGGGACGGCAACGTCGCCTCACAGCCCGCCTGCGACGTCGAGGTGGTCGACACGACCGGGGCCGGGGACGCGTTCGCGGCCGGCTTCATCGCCGCCCGCCTCGACGGCGCCGACCACGGGGCCGCACTCGCCGTTGCCAACGCCTGCGGCGCCATCGCCGTCCAGACCGTCGGTGCGCGGACGACTGTCTCCTGGGACGATGTCGAGTCACACCGGACGACGTGAGCAATCACTCCTCACTCGACTCCTCGCTCGGCAGTGCGCCCGCCAGCTGGTCGAACTGCTGGCGGAACCGGGCCTCTGCTCGCCCTTTCGCGAGTTCGGAGAAGTCGGCGAAGGCGGCCTCGAACCCGGCCATCCGCCAGAGTAGCGTCGCGAAGTGGTACACTGCGCGGCGCTGCTCGTACCCCTCGCCGGGGTCGAACTCGCGGTACTCCCGGTAGCCGCTGTAGAGGCGGTCCCGGAGGCGGTTGCGGGTGTCGGCGTCCTGGAACGCGGGGTCGATGAACAGGAAATCCGTCCGGGCGATGTGGTACTCGGGGTCGGCAGCGAGCGCGAACTGCCAGTCCAGTACCGCTGTGATCGGCTGGGACCGCGAGGCGTCGAACAGCATGTTCGCCGGCCGGAAGTCGTCGTGGACCAGCCGCGGGACCGCGCTGGTGTCGACGACGTGGACCGACTCGGCGACGTACTCGCGGGCGTCGTCCTGGAGGTCCTCGAACGGCGTCCCCTCGAAGCGGTCGATGTGCCCCTCCACCACGTCGTGGAAGAACTGCCGCCAGTCCCAGGAGAACTCGTCGACGATCATGCGGCCGTCACCGTCGTCGAGCGCGAGGCGGCCGAACCCCTCGAACCCGATCTCGGCGTGCATGTCCCCGAGGATGCGGCCGGCGTGCTCGATCACCCGTCCGCGGGTGGACCGGTCGAGTTCGCTGATTGACTCCGCCAGGTTGTCGCCGCTGATCCGCTCGGTCACGAAGTACGCGTCGATGTCCATCGTCGGCTCCTCCTCGAAGACGAGGATCCGCGGCACGGGGATTTTCGTCCTGTCGGCGACGTATTCGTGGAGAAACGGTTCGAGCGCGAAGTCCGGGTCGCCGGCCTGAAACTTGACGACCACCTCGTACTCCTGGCCGGCGTACCTGAGCGTGACGAGGAACACCTCGCCCTGGTGTCCGGCCGTCGGCCGCTCGAACGTGAAGGTCTCGTAATCCGGACCGGACTCGTCCAACACGGCCTTGATATCGCGCTCGGGGCTCGACACAGTATCCGGTTCGACGCAGCACATGAAAAACCTGACTGCTTCAGGCGATACTCACTGCCGGGAGCAGTCGACAGGCCGTCGGATGTCTCAGCACTGTGTCACGGTGTCACTCGTCTCAAAGCGGAGCCAATCCAGACGGCGCGCGCTGTCGCGGCCTCTGTGCCGCGACTAAGTGCGCGAGGGATGAGGAGCGCAGGCGAAGCCGAGCACCGCAGTCGGCTGACTTGGTGAGGAATCCTGCTAACTCCCTGGAGCGTGATGTACGACAGGGAGTGAAGAGGTCGCACCTCCCGCACACAGCGAGTGTGATCGGT
>PXRK01000066.1 GCA_003021015.1 Halobacteriales archaeon QS_4_66_20
TGCATCGGCGAAGTTCCTCGCACAGCAAACGAACGACGAAGTAGGGCCGATGGCACGGCCCGTGCGCCTCAAGTGGGACGACCACAACTGGTCAGAGTTATCACGCTCTTGTCCCAACGAGGCTCGCACGCACCAGCAAAAGACTTCCGTGGCTCAGCCGGCGTAGGCCGGCCGAACCCCCACCGGAGGAATCCTCGCCCTTCAGGGCGGGGAGGATGTCAAGGCCCGGGACCTGCGCCGTCGAGCCCGTCACCGGTGATCCTGAACTGGGCGGTCCCCCCGGCTTCCCTCGCGTGGTGTTTCTCCAGGGTCGCCCGTCGGTTGCCGCCGCGGAACCGGTCGAGCCGGAGGATGACTGCCGACCAGTGATCCAGCGTGTGGCCGCCGAGGGCGCTGGCCGTCTCGCTGTCTGGGTCGGTGTACACCTGGTTCGTGAACCCGACGGCGATGTCGTGTTTCCGCGCCAGCGAGAGGAGGTGCGTGATCTGGCGGGCGACAGAGCGCAGCGCCTCGCCCTCCTCCTGCTCGGTCCGTTCGAGCCGATAGAACCCGGTCGCGCTGTCGAGAACGATCAGATCCACCTTCCCTGCGAACTCCGAGGCGTCCTGAACGGCCTCGCGCTGCTCCTCGAAGGTGAGTGCCTCTGTCACGATGATCCGGGAGGCGATCTCGTCGAGGTCGGCGTCGGGGTGGGCGCTGACCAGCTGCTCCATCCGGTCCACGGAGAGCCCCTCGGTGTCGATGTAAAGCGAGAAACGCCCTGCAGTAGCGGCCTCGACAGCCGCCGACAGCACCAGGTTGCTCTTCCCCGCCGCAGGCGGTCCGTACACCTGCGTCACGCCCCCGCGCTCGAACCCGCCGCCCAGTAGCTCGTCGATCGGCTCACAGCCAGTCGGTATCGGATCCGTCACTACCCGATACTATGCGCGCCCCATCATTGAAAGGATCGATCCCGGAACGGGACGGTCGGCCGCCATGATACTCACAACAATCAGTATCAGTCCTGAAATCGCCGGTCGACGCTGTCAGCGTGCGCGTCGAGCCCTTCAGTTCGTGCCAGGGTCGTGACGGTGTCGGACAGGTCCGCGAGCGCGTCGCGCGAGAGTCGCTGGACCGTCGAGGAACGCACGAACGTGTCGACTGAGAGCCCGCCGACTCGCCGCGCGCTCCCGCCCGTCGGGAGGACGTGGTTCGGCCCGCTCGCGTAGTCGCCGGCCGCAACCGGGCTGTACGGGCCCAGAAACACCGACCCGGCGCTGTCGATCCGGTCCAGCAGCGCCTCGTCGTTCTCCGCGAGAATCGAGAGGTGTTCCGCGGCGTACTCCTCGGCAAAGAGGGTCGCCTCGCTCATCGAGCGGGCCAGGAAGACGCCGCTCGCCTCGCTGTCCAGCGCGCCCCGGATGACTCCTTCACGCGGCTGCTCGGCGGCCTGCTCCTCGACTGCGTCGGCGATCGCTGAGGCGAGTCTCTCGTCTGCAGTGACGGCTGCGACGGCCGCGTCGGTGTCGTGCTCTGCCTGTGCGACCAGCTCTGCCGCGACGAGTTCGGGGTCGGCCGTTCCGTCGGCGACGACCAGCAGTTCGCTCGGTCCTGCCAGGAAGTCGATCTCGGCGTCGCCGCGGACGGCGGCCTTCGCTGCAGTCACCCACCTGTTTCCGGGGCCGACGACGATGTCACAGCTGCTGACGGTCTCCGTGCCGTAGGCGAGCGCGGCGACCGCCTGAGCGCCGCCGACCTGGTAGACGGCGTCGGCGCCGGCGACGTCGATGGCTGCCAGCGTGGCTGGCGGCAGCGTCTCCGCGGGCGGCGTGGCGACCGCGATGTGTTCTACGCCGGCGACGTCAGCGGGGATGACGCCCATCAGGGCGCTGGAGGGGTAGTTCGCAGTCCCGCCGGGCGCGTACACGCCGGCGCTCTCCAGCGGCCGGAACCGTCGACCGAGTTCCCGATCGTCGAACGTCTCCCGCCAGTCCGCGGGTCGCTGCCGCTCGTGGAAGGCGCGAATGTTTTCGGCCGCGTCCTCGATCGCAGCCAGCACGTCGTCGTCGACCTGCTCGGTCGCCCGTTCGGCAACGTCCGTGACGTCGATGTTCCCGACGGAGATGTCGTCGAACTCCTCGCTGTACTCCCTGAGCGCCACGTCCCCTGCCTCGCGAACGCGGTCGACGATCTCGCGCACGTCGTCCCTGACCGCGTCGACCCCGCTCGCGCGCCGGAACACTGCGCGCCGTTCGTCGGGGGCCAGATCCCCGATGCTGCGTACGTCCATGTGAGTCCATTGGGGAGTGGCCACAAACTGTTTGTTATCTCCGGCAGGTGATTACGCGTCCAGTACGTCCTCGACGGCGCGCAGCGCGTTCGGCCCGTCGGACCGACTGACCACGACGACGAGCGTTCCCGCCACGGCAGCGGCCGCCTGGACCGCGACAGCAGCGGTCTCACAGCGTCCGAGCACCCGACGGAGTGTTCCGGCCCTGACGTCACCGGTCGCGAGAACTGCAGTCCGGGAGCCCTCGCCCGGGACGAACACCTCGTCTCCAACGCTGAGGAGCGCATCCGACGGTGGGCCGTTGCCGACGCCACTCTTCATCGTCACCCGCGCGGAACCGCCCAATCTCACTGCCCGCCGTCCGGTCCGCTGACGAGTTCGCTACCCTTCCACCACCGTGATCTCCCGGTTGTCGTCCTCGTCGACGTAGTCGCTGTCGGTCGGCGGGTGGACCTCGACTTCCAGCGTGCCACGGACCTGATCGGCCCGGAAGTCCGGGCTGGCCGCATCGTCACCGCTGCCGAACGAGAGCGTGACCTCGTTCGAGTTCTCGCCAGTGTGTAAGTCGATCGGGCCGTCTTCCAGGGTCAAGGACCCGCTTCTGATCAGAATGTTCGCGTCCTCGACCGGGTCGCCGTCCTCCGTGACGACGCTGATCGTGACGTCATCGTAGGACCCGCCGTCCGGCGTCACGAGGTTCTGATCGTGTTCGGTCTCGACCTCGGTGTCGCCGAAGTTGTCGAACGTCGAAAGCATGCTCATCATTAGCGACATGGCTGCAACGCCCACAACGAGGGCGATGACGAGCCGTATCGGCAGTCCTTCGATCGCTCGCTGATCGTCCGTGAATGCGTTCGGGTTGCGACGCATGGGGTGTGTGGCCCGGCTTTCGGATATAAACCCTCGCGCCAGTGGGCAACCACTAAGACCCAGAACGCACTCTGTCCAGTCGATGCGACTGGAGGACTACTGGGGAATCGGGCCGAAGTCCCGGGACCTGCTGGCGGACGAACTCGGGGTCGAGGCGGCGATCGAGGCGATCGAGTCCGCGGACGTGCGGACGCTGACGGGTGCTGGACTCCCGCGCGGCCGGGCGACTCGGATTCTCCGGCACGCCCACGGTGGCGAGGCGATGGATCTGCTGGCGACCGGCGACGCGCGCCAAGTGTACAAGCAGTTGCTCGAACTCCTCGGCGACTACGCCGTCTCGGCGGACGCCGCGGATCGGATCCGCATTCTCACGCCGCTGTCGAGCGAGGCGGCGATGATCGAGCGCCTCGACGACGTGATGGAGGCGCGCGAGAGCTGGGCGGCGCTCACAGACGAGGAGCAAACGGCTGTCCTGACGGCGTTCGAGCAGTACGACGACGCTGGCGGGGGCGACAGAGCGGCCGTAAACGCCGCGTTGCGACTCCGCGAGAACGGGTTCGACAGCGGCGTGTTCTCACCGCTCGCCGACCTCGATCCCGACGACCTCGAGGACGCGATGGCGGCACTGAGCGGGCTCGAAGGTGACGGGGACCGCGTTGGCGCCGGCGCCGAGGACCGACTCGACGCGCTCCGCGATCAGCTCGGAAGTGTCGAAGACGCGGCCGCGACCCCGGAGAACCTGCTCGAGGAGGTCCAGCAGGGCGCTCGTGGGACCGACGAACTCCAGGAGGAACTCGCCCGGGTGGTGACGCGCGAAACCGGCGTGGACGTGGCTCAGGTCCGCGAGGCGATGCCGGCCGATGCGACCGACGCCCGCGACTTCGTGGCCGGAACCATGCGCACGCTGGCCTCGGATCTCCGGGGCGAAGTCGACGAGCGCGAGGCGGAGGTTGCGGCGGAGCTGTCGGCTGCGCTCGACCGGACGCAAGCGGAGATCGACGCCGCGGTCACGGCTGTCGACGAGATCGCCGTTTCGATCTCGCTGGCACGGTTCGCGCTCGCGTTCGATCTGGTCCGGCCGACGTTCGTCGAGAAGGACGTCTGTGGCGTCGTCGAGGCGCGAAATCTGTTTCTGGACGCCGCCGACGAGGAGGTCCAGCCGATCACCTACGCGATCGGCGACCACGGGCTGCCGGTTTCGAGCCCGAACGAGCCGCCGACTGGCGACCGCGTTGCGGTGCTGACTGGCGCCAACAGCGGCGGGAAGACCACGCTGTTGGAGACGCTCTGTCAGGTGCAACTGCTCGCCCAGATGGGGCTCCCGGTCCCCGCCCGTCGCGCACACGTCGGTCCCGTGGAGACGATCGTGTTTCACCGCCGCCACGCCAGCTTCAACGCGGGCGTCCTCGAATCGACGCTCCGGTCGGTCATACCGCCGGTCTCCGCTGGCGGCAAGACGCTGATGCTCGTCGACGAGTTCGAGGCGATCACCGAGCCCGGTAGTGCGGCAGACCTGCTGCACGGCCTCGTTCAGCTGACCGTCGAGCGGGAAGCGCTCGGCGTGTTCGTGACGCACCTTGCCGACGATCTGGAACCGTTGCCCGCGGCGGCACGGACCGACGGCATCTTCGCCGAGGGGCTGACCACGGAGCTCGAACTGGAGGTCGACTACCAGCCGCGGTTCGAAACCGTCGGCCGCTCGACCCCGGAGTTCATCGTCTCCCGCCTGGTCGCCGACGCCGCCGACAGGAGCGCGCGGGCGGGCTACGAGACGCTGGCGACAGCCGTGGGCGAGACGGCCGTCCAGCGGACGCTCGCCGACGCTCGCTGGCAGGAGTAGCCAGGCCGGATCAGCGCCAGTCGTACACCGTCACCGCACGATCGGCCCGCGCGGACCGCCCGCGTGGATTCCGGCGCGGGGAGCGGTCCCGCCGCCGCGCCACCACGCTATCTTTTGCCCCGCTGGCGATCCCCGTGAGCACGTCCCTGCCGGTGCCGAGCCACCACGACGGGAGTTCGTCGCCGCCCAGCACGGAGCGGACGCCCGACAGCGCGTCCGAGCCCGCGTGTGCGAGCAGCCGCCACGCGACCGAGGGCCGAACGCCGTAGTTTTTCACCATCCGGTAGGCGAGCGAGCGGTACTTCCAGTGGAGGTCCCTGTCGCGCTCGCCCCCGTCGGCGCTCAGCCCGCCGATCGCCGTCATGTCGCCCGCCCACTTCATCGCGTAGCCGTTCGCCGCGAACCGGTGGGCGAGATCCCTCGCTCCGCCGACCGCCAGGTACTCGTCGAAGCCGTCGAGTTCGTCCAGCACCTCGCGTGTGAACGCCACGTTGCCCGGATCGAAGTACGTCACCTCTCGCCCGGCGATGGTCCGGGACTCCGGCCTGAGGTCGTCCCCGACACCGTCCCGCCGGGCGCCGGTCGGCCCCGTGGCGCCGTCGGCGTCGGCGAGCGCGGTCCCGATCGCCGCCTGCCAGCGTTCGGTCACCCGTAGCTGGTGATCGACGAACGCAACGGCGTCCCCGGTCGCCCTGTCGATGCCGGCATTGCGTGCCACGTTGATCGTCCGGTCGGCCACCTCGATCAGCACGTCGACGCCGTCGTGGTCCTGGACCATTCCGGTCGTCCCGTCCGACGACGGGCCGTTCACGACGATCAGCTCTACCCCCCCAGCGTACTCGGTGAGTGCGTCCAGACAGCCCGCGAGTTCCTCGCGAGCGTTCAACGTCGGGACCACTACCGAGAAATCCATACGTCTATACTCCTGCTTCCATCTATTTAAACACCCCGGGGTTGCGACCGATGGCATCCCATGAATCATTCAGCCGACACAGCTCCTGACGCGGCGTTGCGAGCGTTGTCAGAGAGCGGTGGGCGATCAGGTCGCAGCGAGTGACCGCCGACGCGAGGTCACCGCTGTTCGATGTAATCCTGGAACAGCGCCTGCACGTCCGCGATGGTCACCTCGGCCGGGTCCCCCTCGTCAAAGTTGAAGAACTCGGCGTTGTTCTGCACAACGGGATCTTTCCGTTTGTCGAAAAACACCTGCACGTCCGCGATCGTGAGCTGCCCGTCGCCGTTGATGTCCCGGTAGAGCCCGTCGCCGTTCAGGTCCTGCGGCGGGTCGTCGCCGACGACAGGTGCCGGACCTGGCTCGTCGCTGACCGTCACGTCGGCTCCGGTGACTTCGGTCACGTCGTACGGCTCGTCACTGTCGTCATCGACTGCGACCCCGCTCAGCGAGACAGTTGTGGACCCGGTCGACTCGCCGGAGAGCGTCAGCGACGCGACCTCGACGTCGCCGGGATCGAACGCGTTCCCGCCCATGTCGACGGTCACGTCGGCCCGGGAACCGTCGTTCTGGATCGAAACCTGTGAGGAGTCCGGATCGCCGGCCGGCACGACGTCAGTGATGGTCGCCACGCCGATATCACCAACCTCGGCGATAAACTCGTACTTGCCGACCCCGTTTTCCGCACTGCCGACGACAACACCCGCCTGGCGCTGCTGGTCCGTACCGAGACTGAGGGTGTCGGGGTCGAGACCGACCGACACCTCCGCCGGCTGGGAGTCCGACGAGCCGTCGAGCCTGTAGGCGCGGTTCTCGCTCGCCTCCCCGGTCACGCCCTCGGGCGTGGGCGCGCCCAGTGCCCAGACGCTTCCGCGTCGCGCGGAGACCTGTTCGATGATCCCAGCAACCTCGAAGGTGTCGAGTTCTGTGCCGTCATCCGCGTCGATCGCGTACACGGTACCACCGGTGGTTCCCGTATACAGCCTGCCACAGCCGAGGGACAGCCCGCTGTTCCCGCTACTACTACTACTGTCCCTCAGCTGTTTTTCCCACGATTTCTGGCCGTACGAGCTGCTCGCGGGGTCGTCGTCGACGGCGAACACCTCACCGGCCAGGGTCGCACTGTAGACGTTCTCCGCGTCGGCCTGGAGGTCCAGGACAATGCTGCCAGCGTCGACTTCCCAGTTTTCGTCCCCGGTGTCCAGCTCCAGACTGGTCACTGCACCCCGTGAATCGGCATTTTCGGGGGTCAGCCCGGCGGTGGCGTACAACGTCGAATCGTCGATGAAGAACGGTAAGGACCAGAGGAGGTCGTCGTCAGGGCGGGTTTTCGACCACTGTTCGGTGCCGTCCGACGCGTCGAGACCGAGCAGTTCAGTCTGCCCCCCGCCGCCGGACGTCTGGTCCGCAAAGCTCATCGTAATCGTGTCCTCGGTCCCTCTCGGTACCGACGACACGGTCATCCCGGAGCGAGACACCGACCACAGCTCACGGTCCGATACTCCCTCCGCGGTGTCGATAGCCCATAGATGTGCGTCGAACCCCTGCGTTGCTCGATCGAACTCGTTGGTAGGGATGTACAGCGAGTCGCCCTGTCTGACCGGGAACAGGATATTCTGGCCCTGTGCAAAGTCTTCGCTCCACTGGATCGACCCGTCGCTTGCGTCGAGCGCCGTCACCGTTGGCCCGTCCGTAGTGGCGAACACCGTCTCACGGTCCGCATCGTACCTGATACCGACGATGAGCTTCGTCGGAGGGAGCGATTGCTCCCACTTCGTCCGACCACTGACCGGATCGAGCGCGACGAGCGTTACAGCGGAGCTTGCTGGTTCCACGTCGCCGTAAAACAGCAGGTCGTTACCGCCCGGCCAGAGGAACGGGACGCCGCTCGTCTCTTCGGGCCACCCCTCCAGGATCTCCCCCGTCGACGGATCCAGCGCGTAGATCCGTCCGCCGTCGGACGTGGCGGAGTCGAACCCGGAAGCGTACACCTGGTCCAACCCCCCTTCCGCCGGTGGCACGATCAACGACCCGACTCCCGTCGCCAGGGCGGGACTCTGCCACGTTTCCGCTAGCGTCTCCGGCGGGCAGTGTTCGCTCGCCGGCGCCACACCGGCCGGCTGGCGCCAGGGATCAGGCCCCGGCCGGGGCCAGGCTGTGGCCTCCGGCTCGTTCGTTCCCGTCTGTTCTTGCAACGCCCCGGTCGTCTCGGCTACTGCCCCCCCTCCAAGCCCCAGCACCGACATCGCCCCCGCAAGGGAGGCGAGTACCCCGCGACGCGTCCGGTGCATTCCATTCGCATGTCTCCCCAATCGTGCCCACGGATTTCTCTCTACTGCCCGTCGTTGCGGTGTCTGCTGCTCGTTGTCCCTTGACATATGCTATCCGGTTAGCAAACAATGATAATAAAACTGGTTACTGAGTTTCAACATTCGCAACGCATCCCGCAACTACGGAATATCAGCGCGGGGAGGAAGTCAATTCGGTTCGGGTCAGTCCGAGGCGCACTCCACGTGGTGGAACTCGAACCGTGCGCCGCCGTCGGGACCGTCCGTCACTTCGAGCGTCCAGCCGTGGATTCTCGCCATCTCACGGACGATCGTCAGCCCCAGGCCCGTCCCGTGCACCAGGTCGGTCATGCCGTGCTCGAGGATCGCCTCCCGTTTCCCCTCGGGGATTCCGCGGCCGTCGTCCTCGACGTAGAACCCGTCGCCGAGCTCGCCGACGCGGACCGTCACGTCGTTGCCTGCGTGTTCGACCGCGTTGCGAAACAGGTTCTCCAGCAGCTGTCGTAGCCTGTCCTCGTCGGCCATGATCCGGGCGTCGGTGTCGATCTCGATGCTGGTGTCCGGGCTCCTGATGACGTCCCAGCAGGCGGCCACGACCGGCTGTAGCTCGATGGGAACCGTCTCGACCGCGACCGTGCCCTCGTCCGCGAGTACCAGCAGGTCGTCGATCAGCCGCTCCATCCGGTTGAGCGACCGTTCCAAGTGGTCGAAGTGCTCCTCGTCGCCGGTCTCCCGCGCCAGCGCCAGCCGCGATGAGATGACCGTCAGCGGATTCCTGAGTTCGTGCGCGAGCCTGCTTGCGAACGCGTCGAGTTGCTCGTTCGTCCGTGCAATCTCCTGTTCGCGCCGGTTCCGTTCCGTGACGTCCCTGGCTATCAGTAACACCTTGGGTTCGCCCTGGAGCGTCAGAGGGGAGCAGTGGACCTCGGCGGTCAGCTCACCCGTCGGGAGTGTCAGCGGCACCTCCACTTTCATCGGTTCGACCGTCGATCCTTCCTGGTCGAGCATCTCCGAAAGCGTCCGTTCGAGCCGTCTGACTGCAGCATCGTCGCCCATCACCTCCGAGAGTTCCCTGAGCAGGTGGCTCCCCTGGAGTTCCTGGAGCGTCGTCCCCAGGAACACGGTCACCGGGGGGTTGGCGTACTCGATCCTGAGTTCCTCGCCGACCACGAACGCCCCGTCTTCCATCGCTTCCAGGATCGCGTAGTAGCGTTCGAGCTCCTGCTGGTGGTCGATCCGCTCCGTGACGTCGACAAACGACGTCGCCGAGAGCCCGTCGCCCAGTGCCATCGCGGAAACCTCGTAGTAGCTCTCCAGCGACTCGACGTGCTGGATGAACCGTCGAGTCCCGGCCTCAGTTACGACGCTGGTGTAAGTGTCCAGAAACGACGTCTCCTCGATCCCGGGAAACACCTCGGTCAGCCGCTTGCCCTCGATCGCCGACCCATCGACGTTCGTGTACCGCTCGAACGCTTCGTTGACGGCGAGAAACCTGAAGTCTATCGGCTCCCCGTCCTCGTCGGTGAGCACTTCGTGAACGGCGATCCCGTCGATCGACTCCTCGAACAGGGTTCGATACAGCTCCTCGTCCAGTCGCTTCGCGTCCGCGTCAGCGCTATCCGAGCCGTCTCCCCCCTCCCGGGGCGTCATATGTCGGTACATCACGACCAACCGACAAAACGTTTCCCCAAACCTCCGTTCGTCGTCGGGCTACTCGACCCAGACGGTCTTCCTGTTGACGAACTCTTTGATCCCCCCTTCCGAGAGTTCGCGCCCGTATCCCGAGTCTTTTACCCCGCCGAACGGGATCCGCGGGTCGGATTTAGTCAGCTCGTTGATATATACGCAGCCGGCGTCGATCCCCCGTGCGAGGCGACGACCGCGGTCGCGGTCCTCCGTCCAGAGGCTCGCGCCGAGACCGAACCGGGTCGCGTTCGCGAGTTCGACCGCCTCCTCCTCGTCGTCGACCGTGTAGACGGCAGCGACGGGGCCGAACGTTTCCTCGGTGTCCGCTGGACAGCCGCGCGGGATATCGGTCAGGACGGTCGGGGGATAGAAGGCACCGTCCCGGTCGAGCGGTTCGCCGCCGGTCAGTACGGTCGCGCCCGCATCGACGCTCGCCTCGACCTGCTCGTGGAGGTCCGCCATCAGGTCCGGGTCGGCCTGCGGGCCGACGTCGGTGTCCTCGTCCATCGGGTCACCGACCGTCAGCTCCTCGAACTCCGCGACTAGCCGGTCGGTGAACTCCTCGGCGATGGCGTCGTGAAGAACGAACCGCTTGGCGGCGATACAGGACTGGCCACCGTTCAGCGTGCGCGCGACGACGCCAGTCTCGACCGCGCTGTCGAGGTCGGCGTCGTCGAGCACGATGAAGGGATCGCTGCCGCCCAGTTCCAGCACGGTCTTCTTGAGGTGTCGGCCCGCAGTCTCGGCGACTGCGCGGCCCGCGGGACCGCTGCCGGTGAGCGTCGCCGCCCGGATGCGGTCGTCCGCGATGACGTCGCCCATGCGATCGGAGCCGACCAGCAGCGTCTGGAACGCGCCCTCCGGGTAGCCGGCCTCCTCGAACACCTCCTCCAGCGCCATCGCACACCCCGGGACGTTGGAGGCGTGTTTCAGGACGCCCACGTTGCCGGCCGTGAGGTACGGCGCAGCGAAGCGGATCACCTGCCAGAACGGAAAGTTCCAGGGCATCACCGCCAGCACCGGACCCAGTGGGTCGTGGACGGTCCGCACTTCCGTTCCGGGCGGCGAGGGGAACTGTTCGGCTTCCAGGTAGGAGCCGGCGTACTCGGCGTAGTGACCGCAGGCCCAGGCACACTTCTCGACCTCGCCGACCGCCTGACTGATCGGCTTACCCATCTCCTCGGTCATCGTCTCCGCGTAGCGCTGTTTGTTCTCCCGCAGGACGTCCGCCGCGGACGCGAGCAACTCCTCGCGCTCACGGAGCGGCCGGTCGCGCCACTCGTCGAACGTGTCGACGGCCGTCTCCAGCGTCCGGTCAATCTCGTCGTCGGTGTGCTCCTCGTAGCTCCCGATCTGTTCGCCCGTCGCTGGATTGATGGCTTCCATGTCCTACACTCCAACCTGCGTACTCTTATACTGATTGTTGTGATTATTTTCACCACCTCATCGCAATAGCGGCGGTTTCACATCCCGAAACTGGCGTCTGAAGAGTACCCGGCGGTAATGAGTCACAACAATCAGTATCAGTGGTTGGTGCTACACCGTCGGATCTCGGGGTTCAGTGCTCGACGAACTCCAGCAGGACGCCGCCTGTCGACTTTGGGTGCAAAAACGCCACGTCGTGCCCCCAGGCGCCGGGCCTGGGCTCTTCGTCGATCAACTCGACGCCACACTCGCGGGCCCGCTGGAGCGCCCCGGCGATGTCGTCGGTCCTCAGCGCGAGGTGGTGGATCCCGGGGCCGTTGCGCTCCAGATAGCGCGCGATAGCGCCCTCGGATTCGACCGGTTCGAGCAGTTCGAAGTAGCTGCTCCCGACCCGCAGAAAGACCACTTTCATGCCGTCGAACGTCTCCTCGTGAACGACAGGGGTTCCCAGCAGGTCGACGTAGCGGTCGGCAAGACCGGCGGCGTCGTCGGTGGCGATGCCGGCGTGATCAAACTGGAACTCGGGGGTCTCCTTTTGCTCCGGGTCGCTCATAGCGACGCCCCCGGCTGGTACTCGCCGAACACCTCGCGCATCGCGTCGCAGATCTCCCCGGTCGTCGCGTAGACTTTCACCGCGTCGACGATGTACGGCATGAGGTTCTCCTCGCCCCGGGCGGCGGATTCGAGCGCGTCGAGCTTCGCCTGCACCGCCTCCTCGTCGCGCATCTCGCGGACTTCCTCCAGGCGGTTGGCCTGTTTCTGCTGCTGGGCTTCCGAGACCTCCTCGATGTCGACGTGGCGGTCTTCCTCCTCGACCGTGAACTCGTTGACACCGACGATGACGCGCTCGCCGTTCTCGATCTCCTGCTGGCGTTCGAAGGCGGTGTCCTGGATCTGGCGCTGGACCCACTGGTTCTCGATCGCCTTGCGCATCCCGCCGCGCTCGTCGACCTGTTCGATCAGGTCGAACGCCTCCTCCTCGAGGTCGTCAGTCAGCGACTCGACGTAGTAGCTCCCGCCGAGCGGATCGATCGTCTCCGCGGCCCCCGACTCGTGGGCGAGGATCTGCTGGGTCCGCAGCGCCGTCCGGACGGACTGCTCGGTCGGCAGCGAAAGCGCCTCGTCTTTCCCGTTCGTGTGAAGGCTCTGGGTGCCGCCCAGCACCGCCGCCAGCGCCTGGTAGGCGACCCGGACCACGTTGTTCTCGACCTGCTGGGCCGTCAGCGTCGACCCCGCGGTCTGGGTGTGGAACTTCAGCTGCTTCGACTTGGGGTTCTCGGCGTCGAAACGCTCCTCCATGATCGTGGCCCACATCCGGCGAGCAGCACGGAACTTCGCGACCTCCTCGAGGATGTTGTTGTGGGCGTTGAAGAAAAACGAGAGCTGTGGCGCGAATTCGTCGACGTCCAGCCCCGCGTCGAGCGCCGCCTGGACGTACTCGATGCCGTCCGCGAGCGTGAACGCCAGCTCCTGTGCGGCAGTCGAGCCAGCTTCCCGGATGTGATAGCCCGAGATGGAGATGGTGTTGAACTTCGGCGTCTCCTCGGCACAGAACTCGAAGATGTCGGTGATGATCCGCATCGACGGCTCGGGCGGGTAGATGTAGGTGTTTCTGGCGATGTACTCCTTGAGCACGTCGTTCTGGATGGTGCCGCGCAGTTGCTCCCGGTCGACTCCCTGGTTGTCCCCGACGGCGATGTACATCGCGAGCAGCACGCTCGCCGGCGCGTTGATCGTCATGCTGGTGCTGACCTCGTCCAGCGGAATGCCGTCGAAGACGGTCTCCATGTCCCGCAGCGAGTCGATGGCGACCCCGGCTTTGCCCACCTCGCCGGCCGCCATGCTGTCGTCGGAGTCGTACCCCATCTGCGTCGGCAGGTCGAACGCCATCGAGAGGCCGGTCTGGCCCTCGTCGAGCAGGTAGTTGAACCGTTCGTTGGTCTCCTCGGCAGTTCCCATCCCCGCGTACTGGCGCATCGTCCAGAGGCGGCCGCGGTACCCTGTCGAGTACACGCCGCGGGTGTACGGCTCGGCTCCCGGGAACCCCAGATCCTCCTCGTATTCGAACTCGTCTAAGTCCGTCGGCGTGTACAGGCGGTCGACAGGCTGGCCGCCGGTGTCGGTCACGAACTCCTCCTTGCGCTCGCCGAACCGGTCGAGAACGGGCTCGACGTGCTCTTGCTCCCACTGCTCTTTGGCCGACTGGATCTCGTCGAGTTCGTCGGCGTCGAACATACCTCCTATCTCGACTCCCTGCGGCCTTAACAGTTCAGTCTCGTGGGTGGGTTCAGTCGCCCGTGTCGTACTTGTAGGTCGCCTCGTCGGGATCGATCCCGAAGTCTTCCGGGCCCTCCTCGGGCTCCGGTTCCTCGTCAGGTTCGGGGTGGGCTCCCTTGAACGCCTCGCGGAGGTAGCCAGGCATGTGGAACCGTTCGGAGTCGATCCGCAGTGGGACGGCGTCAGGATCGAGCCGTTCCTGTTTCGTCGTCAAGCGCGTCTGGAGCGCCTCCGGAAGCGACGCGGGCTCGATGCGCTCGAATCCGAACTGGCGCAGGTACTCCTCTGCGCTCGTGAGTGCATAGACAGTGTCGTACCCCTTGTCCCGGGCAGTCGTCACCAGGCGCTCGACGACGTGGGCGCCGACGCCCTGGTCGCGCCACTCCTCCAGTACGCCGATGCTCGTCAGTTCGCAGAGCTCCCCGTCGTCGGTTTTGTGGATTCGGATCCGCCCGAACCCCGCCCGCTCGTTGTCGACCTCGTCCATCGCGATGACGTAATCCCGGGAGCGAAACGCCTGCTCGTCTAACCCCATCTCCTCGATGTGATCGAGTAACCAGACCTCGTCCCTGTTTTTTGCGTCCCGGACGTACATACGAGTACGTTGGCTTTCGCGGGGCAAAAGTATTTGCTGGTCCTGTGGTACGGTCGTGCGTGAGTATTTTCAGCACCGGTCCCAGTATCGGTGGGTTCGCGGGCTGAAACGCGCAACGTGTGACTCCACGAAATTACATCCGACAGTATAAGGAGTCTCACAACTATTTTGAGCCCGGTGGTCGACAACGCACATGGGAGACCATGACAGATTCACCGGCACTCGAGGAGACCGACGAGGTCGTCTACGAACCGTCCGACGAGGTGGTCCAGGGGAGCAACGTCTACGAGTTCATGCAGAAACACGGTATCGACGACTTTGAGGAGCTACACCGCCGGACAGTCGAGGACGTCGACGGGGTCGAGGCCTCGGGGCTGGACTGGTTCTGGGACGAAGTGGTCGAGCATCTCGGCCTCGAGTTCTACGAGCCGTACGACGCCGTCCTGGACGACAGCGACGGGCCGCAGTTCACCGACTGGTACGTCGGCGGCGAACTGAACATCGCGCACAACGTCGTCGACCGCCACGCCGCCGTCGACTCCCCGAACCGGAACAACGTCGCCTGCATCTGGGAAGGGGAGGACGGCGAACTCCGGGAGATCACCTTCCACGAGCTCCACCGGGAGTCGAACATGGTCGCGAACGCGCTCGAGGAGCGCGGCATCGAGACGGGCGACACCGTCGGCCTGTACATGCCGATGGTGCCGGAAGTCATCTCGATCCTCTACGGCTGCTTCAAGGTGGGCGCGATCGCCGTGCCGATCTTCTCGGGCTTCGGCGTCGACGCGACGGCGACGCGGATCGGCGACGCCGAGTGCTCGGTGCTGTTCACCGGCGACGGCTTCTACCGCCGCGGCGACGAGGTGCTGCTCAAGGAGTCGGCCGACGAAGCAATCGAGGAGGCCGGGCACGTCGAGCACACCATCGTCTACGACCGGCTCGGAGCCGACATCCCGTGGGACGGGAGCCGTGACGAGTGGTGGGAGGAAACAGTTCTCGAACAGGACAACGAGTACGAGACCAAATCGCTGCCCTCCGACCAGGAGTCGATGCTGCTGTACTCCTCGGGGACGACCGGCAAACCCAAGGGGATCGTCCACACGCACGCGGGCGGCCTGACGCAGCCGGCGAAGGAGATCTTCTTCTCGTTCGATCACAAGCCTGAGGACCGCTTCTTCTGGGTGTCGGACATCGGCTGGATGATGGGGCCGTGGATGCTGATCGGCAACCACGCGTTCGGCGGGACGGTGTTCATGTACGAGGGTGCGCCGGACCACCCCGAACCGGACCGGTACTGGGAGATGATCGACCGGCACGGCCTGACGGTGTTCGGCATCTCGCCGACGGCGATCCGCGCGCTCCAGAAGCACGGCGACGAGTGGCTTGAGGGCCAGGACCTCTCCTCGCTGCGCCTGCTCGGGTCGACCGGCGAACCCTGGGACCCCGAAAGCTGGCTGTGGTTTTACGAGCACGTCGGCAACGGCGAGACGCCGATCATGAACATCTCCGGCGGGACCGAAATCTTCGGCTGCTTCCTCCAGCCGCTGCCGACCATGTCGCTGAAGCCCTGTACGCTGGGTGGGCCCGCCCTGGGGATGGATGTCGACATCGTGAACGCGAAAGGCGAGTCGATCGCCGACACCAACGAGCGTGGCTACCTCGTGGCGAACTCCTCGGCGCCGTCGATGACCAAATCGCTGTGGAGCGGCGACGAGCGGTACCTCGAGGAGTACTGGGCCCGCTTCGAGGACATGTGGAACCACGGCGACTGGGCGCAGAAGGACGCAGACGGGTACTGGTTCCTGCACGGCCGATCAGACGACGTGCTCAACGTGGCCGGCCGGAAGGTCGGCCCAGCCGAGGTCGAGGGTGCACTGATCGAACACGACGCCGTCAACGCCGCGGCCGCAGTGGGGGCCGACGACGAGACGAAGGGCACGGCCGTCGTCTCGTACGTGATCCTCGAAGAGGGCTACGAGGAGACGGACGATCTGCGGGAGGAACTCCGCCGCCAGGTCGGCGAGGAAGTGGGCAAGCCGTTCATGCCCCGCGAGGTGCTGTTCGTCGACGAGTTCCCGATCACCCAGAGCGGCAAGATCGTCCGCCGGATCATCCAGTCCGTCTCCGAGGGCGAGGAGATCGGCGACCTCTCCAGCATCGAGAACCCCGGGGCGCTGGACGAGATCGCCGAGGCGCGCTGAGGCTCAAACTGCGCCACCGGCCGCGTGAATCGACTACAGTGTGTGCATTCGGCGGTGTTAAATTAGGTTATACAAAGATATTGATTATTCTTATATGCTAGATAAAGTTTAAATGGGGTGGTTCCGTGGGACTGATCACAATGTCGGAAAACGACACTGCGGAAGGCAGTATCTCGAGGCGTACAGTATTGAAGGGCGTCGGCGGCGCGATCGCGACCGCCGGCGTATCGCAGGTTGCGACCGCGAACGTTCTTGACGACGCCGACATGGTAGAGATTCCGAAAGCGGCAAAGGGAGATGAAATCATTCGGTACAAGGAGGTTCCTAAGAAGTTCTGGAACCACCTAAAAACCGCACGTAGACAGAGTAATAAACTCAAAGAAAACATTCCTGGCGCTGTCGGTGTGGCAAAAAGGGCAACCAATGACACCATTTCAGGCCGCCGCCGTCGGAAACTCGTCGTTCAATTTTCTAACGAAGAAACCCGGGCGGCTGCCCGTGTTCCTGAGACGGTCGGGGGCCTCCCTGTCGAAACAGAGCTCGAGCCCGATTTCCAACCCAATTCCTGTGAGAACATCATTCTCGATCCGTATTATCATGGTGGCGCTGTGCATATCAGACTTGACGATCACGAGTACCTCGGCACCTGCTACTCTACCGGCCACGGATACAGCGTCGCTACGGCTGGTTGCTACGCAGAGCTCGGCGGCGGCAATAATAAATTTATCTTGACGGTCAACCACCTGTACGACCCCGCCGACACCTGTGGTACCGTTCCTAACCGGCCTGCTGGTGTCGGAGTAGAACGGGACGGGCAAAAGGAACTCTACCCGACCGGAAACTCATCAACATATTACCAAGATCCCGAGTTAGACTATATGTTTGTCGATAATACCGCTAAATATTGCTACGACGATAATGCGCCGATTCCGCTGCCCATGAGTTCTTCAGGGCAAATCTACACAGACACTGGAACGATTGATATTAGAGGTTACACATTGAACCTCGATGAAGAAGTGGGCTCGGATACGACTTTCTATCGCAGTAGTCACCGGAGCGGCTTTCTCCAAGGGTCGCTTACTGGCTCAGGGCTAAACGTCGTGGGTGACTGTGTCGACAATTCCAACGCATTCGAGTTCGATATTGAATCAACTCAGGGCGATTCGGGCGCCGTGTACTACCAAGAAATATATGATATTGAGGACAACGAATATAAAGCAGAGATCGCCGCCCTGCATATCGGTCATGATCCAAAATCTGAAGAAGTCGGTTCAGTCGCCTGTAACTACCCGGAGCTCAATGTTCCTGAAACGGATCAGTATGTAAGGAGCTTCGGAACGTCGGCCGAGGATATTCAGGATGATATGACTAACACTGTTTATTTCGGTGGTCAGTGAACATTACAGCGGGAGCAGCGCGAAAGCCCACGAGTTCAGTCGTGGGAGAAGTCAGTGAGGCGTAACTTTATTTGCTCTCTGTCTGAATGATAACGTATGAATCGCCGGAAGTTCATTTCACGTACCGTGCTCGTTGCTCTCCCGGTCGCCGCCGGGTTCGGATCAACCGAGTCGGACAATGGCGAAAATACAGATAACGAACAACGGGATCAGAATGAGACAGTTGAGTTGGGGGGCCAGGCCATCGAGGATACAGAGCATGTCCCGCCAGAAGAAGCTTCGGGGGATGGGACCGATATAACCGAGGCGCCCGGGACGATATACGCCAATTGCGAGTATCCCGAGGACTCGCCCTGTGACGAGCGCAACGAGTAGCCGGTCCCGCGATTCCTGGACGATCGTTACCCGGCCGGCTCGAGCGGCTCCTCGTTGATGAACGAGATCCAGAGCTTTTGGACCACCTGCACCGACGTCTTATCGGCCTGGGCGTCGATCCAGGCCAGTTGGACAGTGCGGACGTGCTCGACGACCTCGACGGTGATCGTCTCCTCGACCGTCGCGGTGTTGGGGGCCGTCCGGTCGATTGTTGCCTTTTTCTGTACCTCGGTGGCGGTGACTGCTCCAGCGGCGACGACCGACAGAACCAGCGCCACGCCGAACGCAATAGTGAGTTTACGAACCATTCCCGGTCGAACCCCGGGCTCGACTTCCTTGATCTCGTCGCGACCGGCGACCTCGGCACGATCGTCGCGACCGGCGACGAGAACACGAGCTAGCTCGAGCTCGCGGCGGTGGTCGCGCTCGAGGAGGAGATAATCGCAGAACTCGCTCGCTCTCGCACGCGACGCGCTAAGTTTACGACGGGCTGCGATTCTCACCATAGAGTTAAATGGGTGGAACACCGACAGTGGAGCATGCCCCCCGCTGATGAGTTTGGTCGGGAAGTCACCGGCATCCGGGTCTCGTTGACCGACCGGTGCAACTTCGACTGCGTCTACTGCCACAACGAGGGCCTCGGCGATACGAGGGGCCCCATGGCGGCGCAGGACGACGAGATGTCGGCGGACGAGGTGGTGCAGATCCTGGAGGTCGTCTCGGAGTTCGGCGTCGACTCGGTGAAGTTCACCGGCGGCGAACCGATGCTCCGGGAGGACCTCGAGGAGATCGTCCGCCGGACGCCCGAGGAGATGGAGGTGTCGATGACGACCAACGGGACGTTCCTCCCGGGCCGGGCCGCGGACCTCGTGGACGCCGGCCTCGAACGCGTCAACGTCTCGCAGGACGCCCTCGACCAGGAGTCGTTCGCCGAGCTTACCCAGTCCGGCGCCTACGACCGCGTGCTGGAGGGCGTCGACGCCGCCCTGGACGCCGGCCTCGCGCCGGTGAAGCTCAACATGGTGGTGTTCGAGCCGACCGCCGGCTACGTGCCGGAGATGGTCGAACACGTCGCCGACAACGAGGGGCTGCAGCTCCAGCTCATCGAGTACATGCCCGAGATCTCCGGCCACCCGGAGTGGGCGATCGACATTCAGCGCGTCCACGACTGGCTGGAAGAGCAGGCCGACCGCATCGAGCGACGCGAGATGCACGGCCGGGCGCGGTACTTCGTCGACGGCGGCATGGTCGAGATCGTCGACCCCGTCGAGAACGCTGAGTTCTGCGCCAACTGCCACCGCGTCCGCGTCACCCACGACGGGAAGTTCAAGGGGTGTCTCAACCGCCACGACGACCACAGGCCGATGGGCTCGATGACGAAACCGGAGATCCGCGAGACGTTCCTCGAAACCGTCGAAAACAGGGTGCCCTACTACGGCGAGTACCTCCTGAAAGAGGACGGCGAGTGGGTGCTCAACGACGAGTACATCGAGGAACCGATTTCCGCCGACGACTGACACTCAGAGCTATGCCACCCCACGACCAGCCCTCCGAGGAACACGATCACGATAATGACCACGGCCACGACGCCAGCGACCACCCACACCACGAGGTCGAGGCGGTGTCGTTCGGCGTCGTGACGGTCTCGACGAGTCGGACGCTCGAGACGGACGAGTCCGGCGACGCGCTGGTCGATCTGATCGAATCGGACGGCCACGACGTCGCGCGGCGGGAACTGGTCGGTGACGACCGCGATGGGATCACGGAGACGGTGGCGGCGCTCGTGGAATCGCCGGGAGTCGAGACGGTCGTCCTGACGGGTGGCACCGGCCTTTCGCCGGCGGATGTCACCGTCGAGGCGGTCCAACCTCTGACAGACCAGGAGATCCCCGGGTTCGGTGAGCTGTTTCGCGTGCTCTCCTACGACGACATCGGACCGCGAGCCCTCCTTTCGCGGGCCTACGCCGGTACGTGCGACGGAGTCCCCGTCTTCTGTCTCCCCGGCAGCAAGCAGGGTGCGACGTTCGGTACCGAGGAGCTCATCCTGCCGACGATCGGTCACGTCCTCGGACACACTCAGGAAAGGAACTGCCCAGAACAATGAGCGGAAACACTGACGACGGACAGAGCTACAGTACAGACGCAGAGAGCCTGACCCACGTTGATGACTCCGGCGACGCCCAGATGGTCGACGTCGGGAACAAAGCCGACGTGGAACGGCAGGCTACAGCCGAGGGAACGATCATCCTCCGTCCCGCTACGGTAGAAGCGATATGCGACGACGGCATCGAGAAAGGTGACGTCCTTGCGACGGCCCGTATCGGTGCGATCCAGGCTGTGAAACACACCTGGGAGACGATCCCGATGTGCCACCAGATCCCGATCACGAACGTCGAGACCGCCTTCGAGGTCAACCAGAGCGCGATCACGATGGAGGTCACCGTCGGCACAGTCGGCAAGACCGGCTGTGAGATGGAGGCGCTGGAAGGCGTCACGACCGGGCTGAACGTGATCTGGGACATGGTGAAAGCCACCGAGAAAGACGACGACGGACAGTACCCGGTCGCCCGCCTCGAAGACGTCCGTGTGACGGACAAGCAGAAAGGCTAAACTCGCTCTCCGGTTTTTATCGACACCGATCCGATTGCGGACCGTTCAGCGACGACGGCGCCGAACGTATCCGGGGCAGTGCAAACTCGCCAAAGACGTAAGAGAGCGCGTCCACAACACCGTTTCATGAACGTCGTCGCAGTCACGGGGACCGGCGATCAGTCAGCCGTCGCCCGTCGCCTCGTCGAACGCCTCGACGGCGAGGGCAGCGTCGGAACAGTCACGCGTTCGGGCTCCGACCCGGTCGCCGCCGAGGAAGCCGGCGGCTCGCACCACAACGTCGGGTCACACCGTCACTACCGACTGGGGAGCGACAGCTGGACCGCCTCCGGCAACGACTCCCGGTCGGTCACCGACGCCCTGGACGAGCTTGCACCGCGGTGTGAGTACGCAGTGATCGACGGGGTCGAGAATCCCGCGGTCCCAACGGTCGTGGTCGGCGACGGTGAGGCGCCCGACGGTCGAATTCTGAAACAAGTTCCCTCGAAGGAAGAATTTGATCCGGACGCGATTGTCGACGAACTGGCAGAGACTGATCCGTATGAGACGCTCGAATCGCTGGTCGCACGCGCCAAAGAGTCGCCGGACAGCGACAGGGCCGGCGCCATCGCAACGTTCACGGGCCGCGTCAGAGCCAGGGACGACGAGGACGACCCGGCGACGGAGTACCTCGAGTTCGAGCGCTACGACGAGGTCGCGGAGGAGAAGATGGCGGCGATCCGCGAGGAACTCGAGCAGCGCAACGGCGTGTTCGAGGTGATCCTGCATCACAAGACTGGCGTCGTCGAGGCGGAGGAGGACATCGTGTTCGTTGTCGTGCTCGCTGGCCACCGGCCGGAAGCATTCGCAACTGTTGAAGACGGGATCAACCGACTCAAGGCCGAGGTCCCGCTGTTCAAGAGGGAAGTTACCGTCGAGGGCACTTTTTGGGCCCACCAGCACGACCACGAGCACGGCGACGAGGCGACCGATAGGACCGAGACGGGCTGGGACGGCGAGGGTACTGATAGTGGGGCTCCCGAGCCAACGCCGGATACCCACGATTGACGAGTCGAAGATTTATGCGCTCGTGAGAATAAAATCGGCTTGCGGATCGGTGGGTAACAGTTAACCGCGCAGCGGGCGGTGGGTCGAGTATGTCAGAGGAAGCCATGACGCGGTTTCCAGTACCGGAGGTCGAATCGCTCCCGGAGGATCTGCAGGAACGGATCGCGGAGGAGGAGGAGCGCGCAGGGTTCATCCCGAACGTCTTCGAGGCCTTCGCCTACCGTCCGCGGCAGTTCCGCGCGTTCTTCGGGTACTACGACGCGATCGTCGAGGAGTCGCCGCTCGCGCGCGAGGAGATCGAGATGATCATCGTCGCAGTGAGCGGCGCGAACGACTGCCTGTACTGCGTCGTCGCTCACGGCGCACTGTGTCGCATCTACGCCGAAGACCCGCACCTTGCGGAGCAGCTTGCGACCAACCACCGCACTGCGAACATCAGCGACGCCCACCGTGCGATGTGTGACGTCGCGGTCAAACTGACAGCGCGTCCCGCAGCGGTCGAGTCAGACGATATCGAGCGCCTCCGCGAACACGGCTTTTCCGAGGGGGAGATCTGGGACATCGCCAGCCTGACGTCGCTGTTCAACCTCTCGAACCGGATGGCACAGTTCGCGGATATGCGCCCCAACTCGGAGTTCTACACCCTCGGTCGCGAGTAGCGCCGGCGGGGTAGCCGGCATCCTTTTCGATGGTACCGTCCTATACAGCCAGACGTGATTCAGTTAAGCCATGCCATCCCAAATCCCATTGTTCGCGCCATGACACAGCCGATGGACTGTCCTGGCACTGTACGGAGTCACGTCTGGCTGTATACCAACGGTATGCTCAGCGCGAAGATGGAGGACTATACACCCGGACGTGACTCTGTTGGGCGTCAGGACACGATATCAACGAGTATCGACCCTGATAGTGATTGTTGTGAGTCGTTACCGCTGTCGACCCATCAGACTCCGGTGTCAGCCCGTGAAACTCCCGAGAATGCGATGCGACTCCGAAAATAATCAC
>PXRK01000067.1 GCA_003021015.1 Halobacteriales archaeon QS_4_66_20
ACTACAGCCTCTCAGCCTCTGACCTCTATATCTCGCACGCCGATCGTATCAATTTCCGAAAAATTCGCCAGTGTCCGTAACATCTGTATTTTCACCGGATCATAAAACAAACCGCAATACTGAATCGGGATTAAACGATATTTTTAAAATAGCGTAACGGATTCCCGACGAGCCCACTTCCGCTTTGTCCGGTATTTTCGGGAGTTTCAGACCCTCTAAAGCCCGATAAGTATGTAGTTACTGAACTCGGGAAGAATTCGTTACGAGTCGTGACGAGGGTCATCGCTGGCTGTGATTCGCGTTCCACGACACGGAGATGGAAGGTATAATCAATCGGCTATTGAGATGTATCGACGGGTGGTGTCACGGCGGAACGCGCGGGAGTCGAGCGCAAGAATTTAAGGACCTACCCTGCGACACGTGAGATATGGATCGCGATGTCGAACCACAGGAGATAACCAGCCTGGTCGGTCGGGAAGTGTACACGAACAACGGGGTTTTCCTCGGGGAAGTCGAGGACCTGCGCTTGAACCTGGACGCAGAGAGCGTGACGGGGCTCGCACTACACCAGCTCAACCGGGAGCTGTTCGCCGGCGAGGCCTCCAGTAGCCGGGGCGTGATTGTCCCGTACCGGTGGGTGCAGGCAGTCGGTGACGTCATCATCGTCAACGACCTCGTAGAGCGCATCCAGCGCCAGAAGGACGGCGAGAGCGAAGAGGAAGTCACGGCCTGATAGTGATTGTTGCGATTATTTTCGTGACCACGCCACAGGAACGGTTGTTTCGCGGGCTGAAAACCACGAATTGTGACGTTCCAGCGGCAGAGACTCCCAACAATCACTATGATACGGTCGTGCGTGACTCTGTGCGAGGGGGGATCAGCTACCGTTGCCGCCGTCGCTGCTTTCGACACCCATCGCTTCGAACAGCTTCTTCTTGACGGCTTCCTCGGTGAGCTCTAGCAGCGTCTCGCGGTTGTCCTTGCTGACCTCGATGCCGGTGAAGATGCCCAGCGGGATCTCGACGCTCGCGTCCGTCGAGTGGCCGGCCGTCTCGCCGATGTCGCCAAACGCGTCCGCGAGCACCTTCCCGATGTCCATCCGGATGTCCTTCGATCGTGCGGCGAGGTAGATCGTGTCGTCGGCGATGGCGAACACCGCCGTCGTCGTGATTCCTTCGAGGTTGAGGAGATGCTGAGCGGCCTGCGTGAGGGCGTCCCTGTCGTGGATGAACCCGGCGTTGGAGACGAGATGCGAGCCCTCGACCTCGCGGTTGCGGATCGCCTCTGCCAGCACGTCCAGCGTCTCCGCCGACATCGACGGCGATTCGACCTGTTCGAGCGTGTCGTGGTCGGCGAACGGGTACAGATAGGCTGCAGCGGTGAGGTCCGCGGGCGTCGTGTCGCGCTTGAAATCCAGCGTTTCCGCACGGATGCCGTACAGGAGCGCCGTCGCGACCTCCTGTTCCAGCGAGAGGTCCAGTTCCTGGATGTACTTCGTGAGGATCGTCGAGGTCGCCGAGAGGTTCGGCCGGATGTCGGTGAACGTGGCGCTGTGTTCGTGCTCGTGCTCGAAGTGGTCGATGATGACGTCGGCGCCCTCCTCGCTTTCCGGCTCGCCGCTCTTGGCGTGATCGACCAGCGCGACGGTGTCGTAGCCGGTGAGGTCGATCCCGTCGACGGAGGTGAGTTCGATCCCGAGAAGATTGACGAACGCGCGGTTCTCCTGGTGACCGATCTCGCCGTCGTAGATGATGTCGGCCTCGACGTCGCGGCTGCGGGCGATCGACTGTAGCGCCGCCGCGCTGGCGATCGAGTCCGGGTCCGGGCTCCGGTGGATCCGGATCGCCATCCGCTCCTCGGTGGTCTCGATCACGTCGGCGAGCTGTCGGGTCTTGTACTCCAGTTCGCCGGTTTCCAGTGCCCGGAGCGCGGAGTCGGCAATGACGGCCGAGGGGTTGATGACGACGTCGGCGCTCGCCTCCGTGAGCGCGTCTCCCGAGACAGGATCGGACGCACGTGCGACGATGAACTGGTCCTCACCGTGCGAACGGAGGTTCTCGATCGCCCGGGTGTTCGCCTCTACGTCCGAAGAGAGAATGAGAATGACGTCCCTCCCGGCGACCTCCTTGGCGATCGACTCCTCCTCGATGTTGCCCTGGCGCGCGTCGAGGTCCTGATCGCGTAGCGCCCCGACGCGGCTCTCGTCCTCGTCGATGATGAGGACGTCCTTGTCCTCGGCCACGAGTTCCTCGGCGACGGCGTGGCCGACGCTCCCGCAGCCGAGGATGGCGTAGGTGGACATCGAGGTCATGGTGAGACCGGTTCCGGTACTCATCAGTGCCTCATGCGACGGCTTCGAGCCCCTTATAACACGACGGTCTCCCACGACACCGCCACTGCCCCGCGATTTTCCGGGCGAGAACTACACCGCAGAACCCACTCGATACTGTCGGAATCTCCACGTACTCACGTCCGACAGTATGAGACTGCGAGTTCCTCAAAATATCAGACATCTTTATGTACCAACTCGTACATGTAACTGGTGATGTCGGAGCAACCAGATGACGACGGTGATCAGGGCGGACAGGATGGACAACCAACTGGTGGTCAGCCCCAAGGTGGACAGCCACGGGGCGGACAGCCACACGGCGGCCAGCCCCAGGGCGGACAGCCACGTGGCGGCCAGCAGCAGGGCAGACAACCGACGGGCGGGCAACCGCAGGGACAACCGGCGACCGGTGCGGCCGGCGGTCACCCGCCTCGACAGACGGCCTCTCAAACGCTCGGGTACGAACAGCAGCAACTCGTCGAGTTCGCTCGGTTCGGGGCACTGTTGTACGGTATTACCGCTCTCGGCCTCTTTGTCACGCAGTTTTTGGTGCTATCGCTCGCCGGTAACCAGTCGACGGCGGGTGGAGCTAACTTTAGTGGATTC
Source organism: Halobacteriales archaeon QS_4_66_20 (assembly GCA_003021015.1). GTDB lineage: Archaea > Halobacteriota > Halobacteria > Halobacteriales > Haloarculaceae > Halovenus. The sequence continues at coordinate 2,936 of PXRK01000067.1, forward strand.
GGCCTGGCGGGCGAAGAACTGTTCGTCTCGGCCGTGTCGAGTTACAATCTGATACTGACGTTGACACCGCTCATTGCAGTCGCGATTGCGTTCTACTACTACCGGGATACGTCGGTGAGTGGTCCGAGCTACACGCCCGCTCTGGTAGCCACGGTTGCGGGTACCGCACTCGCTACGGTGGTGCTGCTTCTGTTCATGACAGTGTTCGCTCCTGAGGGTTTCGACGTGAGTTTCGGGGACGAGTTGACCGCGATCATCGGCGGGCTGATCGGGACGGCGGTTACTGCCGGACTCGTCGGATACGTGTTCGACGAGTTCCTTTGACCGTGAGGTAGGGAAGACACCCGAAACCGGACCCAGAAGGAAACGTATTTTACCGTACTCTCACAAGCAGGAACTACCTGGGCCGGTAGCTCAGTCTGGCAGAGCGACGGACTCTTAATCCGTCGGTCGCGTGTTCAAATCGCGCCCGGCCCGTGCAGTGAACCGCTGAGCGACGCGAAGCGGTGAACGAACTGGCAGGCACGATTTGAGCCCTGCCGGTCGCAGCCCGGGAAGCGACCGAAGGGAGCGACCCGGACCGTCCGGCTCCGGTTCAAATCGCGCCCGGCCCGCTCCTGCGACGAACAATCGTGTGGAGCGCGGCGTTTGCCGAAGGCTCTGTTCCCAAGCATCAGCAGTCAACGATCGACAAACTGGACCGGGACGTGACGGAGCCTCCGTCGTGGGATGATCCCTCGGCGTCCGTCTACCGCGGTCCTATACGCGGATTCGGGAGTGTATTCCGCACGGCGGAACAGCTCTGCAGCCTGGCGGTTCTCGCAGGGACCTAATCCTTTAGGACGTAGGCTTATCGAACTGGGAGTTGATTGTTCAGGTAGCGACAGACCCGCTTGAGAACAGTCATCCCATGACATACATCAGCTCCAACACCACGACCGGACAGGAACCGACAGACCTCACAGAGACCGAGCGCCATCGGTTGCTGGCGGCCCAGCGCCGCCGTATCGTGATTACCGTGCTATCGAACGCCGTTACGCCGATCTCGCTGGAAGACCTCGCGCTGAAGGTGGCCGAGCAGGAGGACGACGTTGAGGCGTCGGACGCGGTGGCGGTCGACCGGCTGAAGGAGTCGCTGCACCACAGACATCTTCCAATGATGGACGACCTGTCGGTTCTGGAGTACGACGTGACCGAAACCGAGGTCACGGCCTTCGACAAAACGCTTTACTACTGATCTGGCGCGGCAACGAACGCGGTGTACTGCCGCCTGCAGGATTGGCTCGGACAGATTTGCTGGGGATCCCGCCGTTTATGCGCTCTGATACCCAATAGCACTGCAACCGGGAGCCACTGCCAGACCGGAGAGCCCCGGCGGCAGGCGGCCCGGCAGTCCGATGAGCCACTTCGAACAGTCGACCAGGACCGACAACCCCCTGGCGCAGGCACTGCTGTTTCTCGTCCACTCGAACATGCTCATCTCGACGGCGGCCACGAGCATCGCCGTTGCGACGATGGTGCTCGTGGACCTGCCGGTCCGTCCGGTCCCGCTGTTCATCGTGTTCGCCGTCACGATGTTCGTCTACTCGTTCAACCGCCTGGCCGACTTCGCGGAGGACAGGCAGAACGTCCCCGACAGGGCGGCGTTCGTCTCGCGGTACGGCAAACTGCTGCTTGCGGCCGGGATCGTCATGTACCTCGCCGCGGGCGCGTTCGTCGCGCTCCGGGGCGTGCCGGGCGCGCCCGCGCTCGCACTCCCGCTCGTGATCGCCTTGCTGTACTCGACGGTGGGCCTCAAGCGGATCCTGCTGGTGAAGAACCTGCTGGTGGGGATCGCCTGGGGGCTCATCCCGACGGGCGTCGGCGTCTACTACGGCCAGTTCCCCGACGCCGAGATCCTCTTCGTCGCCGGGTTCGTCACCGCGATCCTCACCATCGCAGCGGTCGTCTTCGACATCAAGGACATCGAGGGCGACAGCGAGGAAGGGATCCAGACCGTCCCGATCCTGGTCGGGCCGGCCTGGACGCGGCGGCTGGCGGCGGCCGCCGCTGCGCTGCTGGGAGCGACGGTGGCCGTCGTCGTCGCCGCGGACGTACTCGATCCCATCTACGCCGTCATGACAGGCTACACGGGATACGTCGCCGGCTACTCGCTGTTCGCCACCCGGGAACGGGGGCCGCTGTTCTACGGGTTCGTCATCGACAGCGAGCAGATCTGGTTCGCGCTCGCGCTGATCGCCATCGAGTACGTCCTGCCCGCACTCTGATTCATACGGTCGTTCGTGATTCGTTACCGCTGCAGTGTCACAATCGTGCGCCACAGCCCGGTCAGAGCTCCTTTTCCATCTCGACGTGCGGGATGTCCGCCTCCACGAACACGTCGCTGACCGTCCGGTACCCTAGCCGGTCGTAGAACGCCTCGACTGCCGTCTGGGCGTGCAGCGTGATCTGGCGACAGCCCTGCTCGCGCGCCTCGGCCTCGAGCGCTTCCATCAGCTGGACGCCGATCCCCTCCCCTCGATACGCTTCGAGCACGGCGACGCGTTCGATCTTGCCGACCGCAGCCTGCGGCACGCGCAGTCTGGCCGTCCCGACGGGGCGCGACTCGTCGGTGTCGTAGGCGACGACGTGAGTCGCGTCTTCGTCGCGGCCGTCCATCTCCTCGGCTTCCGAGACGTCCTGTTCGTCGATGAAGACGATCCGCCTGACACGGTGGGCGTCCGCGATGGTCGCCTCGCCGGGATAGCGGCGGATCTCGTACTCGGTCATCCCTCGGCCGTTGGTCGTGAGATCATCTGATACTGGTGGCTGTAATTCTTTTACTCGCTAGTCTCTGCTCTCTGCGGAGACAGACCCGTTCCGCCTGGATTCTCAATTCGAGTTTTCACGTACGTACAGCCACCAGTATGAGCGTTACTTCCCGTCCGGGCTGTAGTTTGGCGCTTCGTCAGTAATGACGACGTCGTGGGGGTGGCTCTCCTGCTGGCCCGCTGAGGAGACCCTGACGAACTCCGCGCGCTCCTTGAACTCGGGGATGGTTTCGGCGCCGACGTAGCCCATGCCGGACTGCATGCCGCCGACGAGCTGGCGCAGCTCCGACTCCAGAGTCCCCTTGTACGGCGTCGCCGCCTCGACGCCTTCCGGGACGTAGTCCTCGTCCTCCCGTTCCTCTTTCAGGTAGCGGTCGCCGCCGCCGTCGTTCATCGCGCCGACCGATCCCATCCCGCGGTACTGCTTGTACTTCTTGCCGTTCATCGTGATGACGCGGCCCGGCGCCTCGTCGGTGCCGGCGAAGTACGAGCCGAGCATCACCGCGTCGGCCCCGGCCGCGATCGCCTTGATCGCGTCGCCGGAGTACCGGATCCCGCCGTCTGCGATGACGGGCACGTCGTGCTGAGTCACGACGTCGGCGACCTGGGAGACGGCGCTGATCTGTGGCATGCCCGCGCCAGTGACGACCCGCGTCGTACAGATCGAGCCCGGGCCGATCCCGACCTTCACGCCGTCGGCGAACTCCACGACGTCTGCGGCAGCCTCGCGGGTGCCGATGTTCCCGACGACGACGTCGGCCTCGACCTCGGCTTTGATCTCGCGAGCGCTCTCGATCACGTTGCTGTTGTGTGCGTGCGCGCAGTCGATAAAGAGTACGTCGACACCGGCGTCGTCGGCTGCCCTCGCGCGGTCGGCCTCGAACGGACCGACGGCGGCGCCGACCCGGAGGTGCCCGTCCGAATCGCGGGCCGCGCGGTCGAACTCGCGGCGCTGGAGAATGCCGGCCATCGTCATCAGGCCGACGAGACGGTTCTCGTTGTCGACGATCGGCACGCGCTCGATCTTGTGTTCGTACATCAGTTCGAGTGCCTCGCGGGGCGTGATCTCCTCGGAGGCGGTGATTACCTCGTCGGTCATCGCTTCCCGCACCTGGTCGCGCTCGCCGACCTCGAGATACGGCCGGATGTCCGTCCCGGAGATGATCCCCAGCACCGTCCCATCGTCGTCGACGACCGGCGCGCCCGAGACGCCCTCGCGGCCCATCATCTTGTCGACTTCCCGGACCGTCTGATCGGGCGCTGCTGTCACGACGTCGCGGATGATCAGTTCGTCGGCGCGCTTGACGTGCTCGACCTCGGCGACCATCCGGTCGATGTTCATGTTCCGGTGGAGCACGCCGAGGCCGCCGTGTCTGGCCATCGCGACCGCCATGTCGCTCTCGGTGACGGTGTCCATCGCCGCCGACAGCACCGGCACTGTCAGCTGGACGTTCTTCGAGACGTGCGTCGTCGTGTCCGCCTCGTCCGGTTCCACGTCGCTCCGCTTCGGACGGAGCAGGACGTCGTCGAACGTCAGTGCCTCCGCTACCCGCAGTTTCTCAGAGAAAGGGCCCTGGTTGCTCTCCATGTCAAACGTGGGTCGTGCCGTCCCAAAAACGTTGCGAGATGAAACTGAACTGTTTTCCGACAGGCCCAAAGAGTCACAACAATCACTATCACTCGACGTCGAGGACCTCGATCTCGAACTCCAGGGTCTCGCCCGCGAGTTCGTGGTTGAAATCCACCGTGACAGTGTCGTCGTCGAAGTCGACGACCTCGCCGGGCAGGCCGTCCTCGGTCTCGACCTCGTCGCCGACGGCGACCGGCTTCCCGAGCATGTCCTCGAACGCGTCGCGGTCGTACTCCCCGACGCGCTCGTCCGAGTACTCGCCGTAGGCCTGTTCGGGCGGGATCTGGAACAGCTCGGTGTCGCCTTCCTCCAGGCCGACGAGCGCCTCCTGGAGCCCGGGGATCACCTTGTCGTCCCCGATCTCGATGGTAAGCGGTTCGAACTGCCGTTCGGGCTCCTCGTCCGCGAGGCCGGTCTCCTCGGCCAGCGCCTCGTCGGAGGTGTCGAAGACGGTGCCGTCCGTGAGCCGTCCCACGTACTCGATCGTCACCGAGTCGCCCTCTGAGATTGGCATACCCGAAACTGGGACCGCCGCACAGTTAAGCGCCGGTGGTGACCGCGTCGGGGACGCGGCCCGCCACCCTCAAGGCGGTGCCAGCCCAACCCCAGTCAACGGAGCATGACCCAGGGCACACAGCCGGAAATCGAGCAGCTCGATTCCCGGACGGTCGAGCGGATCGCCGCCGGGGAGGTCGTCGAGCGGCCGGCATCCGTCGTCAAGGAACTGGTCGAGAACAGCCTCGACGCCGACGCCGGCCGGGTCACCGTCGCCGTCGAGGCGGGCGGCACCGAGAGCATCCGCGTCACCGACGACGGCGTCGGCATGAGCGAGGACGCCCTCAGGCGGGCCGTCGAGAAACACACCACGAGCAAGATCGGCGACATCGAGGACTTAGAGAGCGGCGTCCGCACGCTTGGGTTCCGTGGCGAGGCGCTGCACGCCGTCGGCGCTGTCTCCCGGCTGACGATCACCTCCCGCCCCCGCGGCGGCGACCGCGGCACCGAACTGACCGTCGAGGGCGGCGAAATCGCCGGCGTCTCGCCCACAGGCGCGCCGGAGGGAACCTCCGTCGAGGTCCGCGACCTGTTCTACAACGTGCCCGCACGGCGGAAATACCTCAAGCAGGAGTCGACGGAGTTCGCCCACGTCAACCGGGTCGTCACGAACTACGCCCTGGCGAACCCCGACGCCGCGGTGACGCTCGAACACGACGGCCGCGAGACGTTCTCGACGACCGGCTCCGGCGACCTCCGGGAGACAGTCCTCTCGGTGTACGGCCGCGAAGTCGCCGAGAACATGGTCGATCTGCGGGAGGCGGACCTGCCAGATGGTCCCCTCGACGGCGTTGCCGGCCTGGTCAGCGATCCGGAGACGACCCGTGCCACCCGCGAGTACCTCTCGACGTTCGTCAACGGGCGCTACGTCACGTCGGGAGCAGTCCGCGAGGCTGTCGTCGACGCCTACGGCAAACAGCTTGCAGCCGATCGCTACCCCTTTGCCGTCATCTTCCTCGACGTCGATCCCGGGACGGTCGACGTGAACGTCCACCCACGCAAGATGCGGGTAAGATACAGTAACCCGGAAGAAGTCAAGCGTCAAGTTCGCACCGCTATCGAAGACGCGCTCCGGGAAGGAGCTGTCCTTCGGTCGTCGGCCCCACGCGGTCGAAGCGCCCCCGACCAGGCGAAGATAGAACCGTCGTCGGCGTCCGACGACACCGACGGCACCGACGACCCGGCGACGGATAGCACCGCCGACGCGGGCACCGACGACGTCGATACCGACGACACGCCCGAACCCACAACCGACGCCGGGACGTCCCGACCGTCACCCGATACTGAATCGACCCGGTCGTCGTCTTCGTCGTCACCCGTGGGTTCGACGGCAGAAGACACCCCCCCACGATCGACGTCGTCGGGGTCGACGGCACGGTCGTCGTCGGGGTCTGATTCGCCGTCGTCTCCGTCGCCCCACCAACGCCCGTCACGGTCGCCGGGCACGAACGACGCCGACACCCAAACGACCCTCAGCGGCGACACCGCGCACCCAACGACGGAATACGATAACTTCCCCGACCTTCGCGTCTTGGGACAACTACACGACACGTATATCGTCGCCGAAGCCGACGACGGGCTAATCCTAATCGACCAACACGCCGCCGACGAACGAATCAACTATGAACGGCTGACGGAACGCTTCGACAGCGACACGACGACTCAAGCGTTAGCCGACCCGGTCGAACTGGAGTTGACCGCCGGGGAAGCCGCCCTTTTCGACGGCTATCAAGACGCGCTTGCCCGGTTGGGCTTTCACGCGAACCGCGTCGACGACCGCACGGTGAAAATAACGACCGTTCCCGCGCTTGTCGCCGATTCCGCCGGCCCGTCGGTAATCCGCGACGTCCTGGCCGACTTAGTGACGGGGGACGAAGCGGCGGAACAGACTGTCGAAGCCGTCGCCGACGAGTTGCTCTCGGACATGGCTTGCTACCCCTCGATTACAGGGAACACGTCGTTAACTGACGGATCGGTCGTCGACCTGCTATCGACGCTTGACGACTGTGAAAACCCGTGGGCGTGCCCCCATGGTCGCCCGGTGCTAATCCATATCGATTCGGGCGAAATTGATGACCGCTTCGAACGGGATTACCCCGGCCACTAACCATGACCGAATATATACACCCGGACGTGATTTGCCTCAGTCATCTCGACACAACTCGGGACTGTCAGGGTCGATACCCGTTGATATCGTGTCCTGACGCCTAACAAAGTCACGTCCGGGTGTATATCACTCCGACTCGTGTCGAAACCCGTCGGCGGCCCGGGCGGCCTGGCGGGCGACCCGCACCGGGTCGGGTCGCTCGCCTGCGGGCGTGAACGCGCGGACGACCTCCTCGGCGTCCCCGTCGTCGATCCCGACGCTACGGACGAACACCGCGCCGTCCTCGACCGCGACCCGACGGCGGTCGGGCTGTGCCCGGTAGGTGGCGAGCCGCCGGCGCCGGGCGGCGCCGTCGAACGCCTCGCGGATGGCGTCGGCCAGCCCCGGACTCGCCTCGAACGTCACCGACAGGACGGGACGCTCGATTGCTTCGTGGAGACGCTGCAGGTCGAGGACGTTGAACCAGGCGGGGGCGATTCCTGCGACGAAGACGTAGCTGACGTCCGGCCGGTCCAGGTCCGCAAAAAGGGAGACGATGGCGTCGGTCGCGTCAGTGCCGCCGACCGTGCAGGTAGCGAACGCGAACCCGTCGACGACCCGGTTCGCCCGGACGACGACGCCGGCAAGCGTGCTCCGCTCTGTTCGGTACGACTCGGCGATGCCGAGGGCGCGGACCCCGGGTTTCATACTGGCAGTTGCGAGTGAGGACGGCGGCGACTACGCGCGGCCGTGCAGCCGATCCGGGGACGGTTCGCACCCGCAGCTATCGGATCACGTGTTCTCTTTGATGTCCTGTAGCCTGTCGAGGAGTTCGTCGTTCGAGGCAGTGAACTCGAATTCGACGTCGCCGTCGTGCTCGTTTTCCGCTGTCGATACGCCGTCATCATCATCAAAATCAGCGTCGTAATCCTGACTTTCCTGTTCAGATTCGTCGTAGCTCCCGAACCCCATACAGGTAACAGTTACATATCCCAACGGAAAAATCACTCGGGAAATGTAAGCGATAGAACACGAGCGGCGCCGGCGGCCGTAAGCACTGTTTTCGACTGCCAGACGGCACCCGGATCTGGGTTTCCCACGCACCGGCTGTCTATGATCGGGAGTAGTTTCAAGCCCGATGCGGGCGACCGTTCGAGCATGGATATCCTCACAGTCACTGCGGACGCCGAACTGTTCACCTGCAACGCGTACCTCACACTGGGCGAGGAGCCGACGCTCGTCGACGCCGGGGCGATGGCCGGCGTCGAAGACGTCGTCGCCGAGCACACCGACGACCTCTCGAAGGTCGTACTCACCCATCAGCACTCGGATCACGTCGCCGAGCTGGACGCCGTCCTCGACCGGTTCGACACCGACTGCTACGCGTTCGGCGACCACCCGGAGCGAACCCACGAGCTATCCGACGGCGGCGATGTCGTGATCGGTGACGAGACGTGCGAGGTCGTCCACACGCCGGGTCACGCCGACGATCACGTCTCACTTGTCGGCGAGCAGTCGCTGTTCTCCGGCGACGTCGTCGTGTACAACGACGGCGCGTTCGACGACGGCAGTTTCGGCCGGACCGACTATCCCGGCCAGTCCCGCGAGCGCCTCATCGAGAGCATCCGCGACCTCCTCGACCGGATGCCCGACACCGTCGACGAGATGTACGCCGGCCACGGCGACGTCTTCTCCGGGGACGTACGCGAGGTCGTCGAGCGCGCGCTCGACCGCGCGGAACGGCGCGCGCCGAAGTACCCCGACGAGTGACAGCCGATCGACGCCAGCGCCGGACGGGACGCCGAGGAGTGGCCCTTACCGCGACGGGCCCAGCGGCTCGACGAGGCCCATCGCCTCGTCGGTCGTCGCCATGCTCTCCTCGCGGTCGGCGGCGCCGGTCACCGCGCGGATCGCGTCGACGTTCTCCGGCACGACGTCGGATTCCTGGTGGATCGCCTGGAACAGGTAGAGGTCGTCGCCCTCCAGGGTGATCGACTCGCCCCAGACGCAGTTCTCCCAGATGTCCGCCCGCGGGCGGCCGCTGTCCTGGGCGAGCTCCTTAATCGCGCCGGCGCCGTCCAGCCCCAGCCATTCCGGCATGACGAACATCCGGCGCTCCCCCTCCAGCAGCGAGCGCACGTCGTCGGCGTCCGCAGGGGGGTCCTCGAGTGTGACGTTGACGCTGTGTACGTGCATCAGCGTCGCAGGGACCTTCAGCCCGAGCGTGTCGATGGCGAGGTCGGGGAAGATGGTGGTGACGTCCGGCCCGTGGTGGGAAGGGAGCGTGACGGGGTCGGGCAGGATGTCGTTGATCGGGCCGCGGCCGGCCTGGGCGGGGTCGCCGCCGCGGCGGACCAGCGTCGCGCGCACTTTCTCGATGCCGTAGGCCTCCCGCAGCGGGGCGATCAGCCGCGAGAGCCCCGTCGTGTTACAGGAGACGACCCGCACGAGGTCGGCGTCGGCGACGCTGTCGTAGTTCGCCCGGGCGTTGAAACTCGCGTCGACAGCGGTGGCGTCCTCGCCGCCCTGCAGGAGTGCGGGCGTGTCGTGCTCGCGGTACATCGCGGCGTTCTCGGCACCGATCCCCGACGGACAGGCATCGACGACGACGTCGCTCGCCGCCACTAGCTCCTCGGCGTCGCCGGCGAGGTCGATGCCGGCCTCGGCGAACCGGGGCTTGCGCTCGGCGACGGCCGCGTAGAGGTCGAACCCCTTCTCAACTGCTGTCGAGGCCTCGAAGTTCGGCCGGGTCTTGGCGACACCGACCAGTTCCATGTCGGGCTGTGCGCGGACTGCGTCGGCGACTCGCTTGCCGATCGTCCCGTAGCCGTTGACACCCACGTGGATCATGTGCTCGGCTGGACGTTCGCCGGGTCGGCGCTTATCGCTTGTGATCAGGGGTGGGGCGGGCCTACACGCCGAGCGCGATGGAGGTCAGCGCCGCGGCGACGACCCAGCCGGCTCCGGCCCACGAGAGGACGAAAAACGCCTGCCGTGCGCTGGCTTCGGTCCACCCGGAGCTCACGTCCAGACGCTCCTGCGTCCCCTCGATAGTGCGGCCGAGTCCGACCGCCGTCGACCACGCCGTCACGCCGAATCCCAGAATGAGCGCGCCGAGGGCGAACGCGGTGTCGGTCGCGCCTTTCGGGGACGCGACGGAGAGCAGTGCGACAGAGAGCGCGACGCCGATGACCGCGCCGACGGCGCTCCAGCGCGCGGCGGCGACTGTCAGCCTTCGGTAGCGGCCAGGGTCGGCGGCCATCGGTCAGTCGACCGTGTCCCGCATCCGGGGGTCCAGCGCGTCGCGCATCCCGTCGCCGAGGAGGTTGAACCCCAGCACCGTGAGCGCGAGGAACAGCCCCGGGAAGAACGACCACCACCAGGCGCCGGAGAACAGACCGCGCTCGACCCCCTCCGAGAGCATCATCCCCCAGGACGGGTCGCCGGGGCTCGCGCCGAACCCGAGGAAGGAGAGGGCGGCGATGTCGATGATCGCGAGACCGTAGTTCAGCGTTGACTGCACGGTGATCGGCGCGAGACAGTTCGGCAAAACGTGGCGGATCAGCAGCCGTGGATCGGTCGCACCGAGCGCCCGCGTCGCGTCGATGTACTCGTCTTCCAGCACTTTCAGCGCCGCGCCGCGGACGACCCGCGCGAACCGCGGCGTGTACACGAGCGTCAGCGCGGCGACCGCCCGCCACAGGCCCAGGCTCTCCGGGAAGATGGTGACCAGCGCCAGCGCCAACAGCAGCGACGGGAACGACAGCAGCACGTCCATCGACCGCATGATGACGTTGTCCGCGAGGTCGCCGTAGTACGCCGCGAGCGTCCCCGCAGCGATCCCCAGCACCGTCGACGCCAGGACGGTCGCCGTCCCGAACTTCAGCGCGAACCACGCGCCGTACAGCACGCGGGGGAAGATATCCCGCGCCTGGCCGTCAGTTCCGAACCAGAACTCGCTGCTCGGCGCCTCTTGGGAGGGGTTGGTGCCGAACTTCGTGTCGACGATAGCGCCGAGGTCGTAGGTGAACCGCGCGTAGATGGCGATGATAAACATCGCCGCGATGATCGTGAGGCCGACGACGGCGATCCGGTTCGACAGCAGCTCGTTGAGGAACGGGCTGGTCCGGATCCTGTCGACGAAGCTGCGGTCGACGTCCGTCGGCTGTTGGGTTTCCGTGCTCATTGTTCGATCCGTGGGTCGAGGATGGAGTAGGTGAAGTCGACGAACAGGTTCACGAGCGTGTACATGAACGCGAACACCAGGACGGTCGCCTGGACGACCGGGTAATCGGTCTGCTCGATGGCGGTCACCAGTAGGGTGCCGATCCCGTTGATCTCGAAGACGGTTTCGGTCAGCACGGAGCCGCCGAGCAACGAGCCGAACTGGATCCCGATGATCGTGATCACGGGGATGAACGCGTTCCGGAGCCCGTGTTTCATGATCGTGATCTTCGCGCCTTGCCCTTTGGCGCGGGCGGTCCGCATGTAGTCCTGTCGGATGACCTCGAGCATCGACGACCGCATCATCCGAGAGATGAACGCCATCGAGTAGATCCCGAGGACGAGCACGGGCATGAGCAGGTGGCGGGCGGCCGATTTGAACGCCGCAAAGTTGCCCTCGAGGAGGGTATCCACGAGGATCAGCCCGGTGTGTGACTCCACGAAGTACGACGAGGAGATCCGACCGCTCGTCGGGAGGACCCCGAAGTACTGGGCGAACAGCAGGATGAGCAGCGGTCCGCTCCAGTAGATGGGGATGCTGACGCCGGCGAGCGCGCCGACGCGGGTGAAGTGGTCGGTGAGCGTGTCCTGCTTGACGGCGCTCAGGATGCCCAGCGGGAGGCCGAACAGCAGGCCGGCGATCTGCCCGAGGATTGCAAGTTCGATCGTGATCGGGAGCCGGTCGGCGAGGATCTGGCTCACCGCGGTCCCGCGCTGGATCTTGTAGGACTGGCCGAAGTCGAGCGTGGCAGTGTCGCGGAGAAAGCGGACGTACTGCTGCCACAGCGGGTCGTTCAGCCCGAGATCAGACCGGACCTGGTCGACGAACTCCGGGCTGGCCCGCTCGCCCGCAATGGCGACCGCGGGGTCGCCCGGCGAGAGGTGGAGAATGGCGAACACGACTGTCGTCACGCCGAACAGCACCGGGCCGAGTAACAGCAGCCGTTTTGCCACGAACCGCTTGGAGACCATCTAGGGGGGAGGCCGGCACGAATACGCAAAAGTATTTCCACTCATGGACGTGTCGATCCCGCCTCCGTGCGGTGGTCGCTCACTCGACGGAGACGATGTCGAGGTGCGGCCCGCCGATCGCCGACACCGTGTAGTTGCTCACGCTGTCCCGGACGCCCCGGATCTCGTCCGCGTAGTCGATGTACACCCACGGCGCCTCCTCGTAGGCGATCTCGGCCGCCTCGTAGTAGAGGCCCTGGCGTTCGTCCTGGTCCGCGGTGCGCTGGGCCTCCTCGACGGCGCTCATGAAGTTCCCGTTGGCCCACGCGGCGCGGTTCGACGTATTGAACCCGTCGGTGTCCCAGGAGACCCAGTCCTGGCCGTCCGGCGACTCCACCTGCGGGTGCAGGAGGACGTAGTAGAAGTTGTCCGGGTCCGCGTTGTCGGTGTACCAGCCCGACAGCGACGCGTCGTGGTTGCCCTCGCCGGTGTAGGTGAGGTAGTCGGAGAACTGCCGGTCGTCGATGCTCACCTCGATGCCGAGTTCGCCGAGGTTGGTCCGGATCGTCTCGGCGGTCGGCAGCGGCGCGGGGTTGTACCCGCGGGCGTTCTGGAACGTCGTCAGTTCGAAGGAGAACCCGTCGCCGTAGCCGGCCTCCTCGAGCAGCGACTGGGCCTGGTCGAGGTCCTGGGGGTACGGGTCCAGGTCGGGGTTGTGGCCGAACAGCGCCGGCGGGCAGGGCTGGCTGGCCTGTTCGGCGATGCCCTCGTACACCTCCTGGACGATCGCCTCGGTGTCGATGGCGTAGCTGATCGCCTGGCGGACGCGTGCGTCACGGAACTCCTCGCGGCGGGACTGGTTGAACACCATGTACCCGATGTTGATTCCCTGGCCCGAGCGGACCTCGGCGCCATCGGCGTCCTCGACCAGCGAGATGGTGTCTGGGTCGAGGTTGTCGATGATCTCGAGTTCGCCCTGGGCGAGCGCCTGGGCACGCGTCGAGTTCTGACCCCGCTCGATGAACAGCAGTTCGTCGACCTGCGGGCCGTCGCCCCAGTAGTTCTCGTTGGGCGTGAGCCGGATCCGGCCGTTCGCGTCGTCGAGCTGGTCGAGCTGGAACGAGCCGGTGCCGTTGGCGTCCGAGTCGAAGTCGAAGTCGCTCTCGATGCCGTCCTGTGGCAGCACGACCGCCGCGAACATCGCGAGGTTCCGGAGGAACGGCGCGTACGGCTGAGTCAGCGTGATGTTTAGCGTGTAGTCGCCGTCCTTCTCGACGGAGTCGATCCAGGCGCCGAGCGTGAACGGCCCGTACGCGGAGGACTCCGCGAAGTGGTACTCGTAGGAGTCGTCGACGAACCGGCGGTACGTCGCGATGAAGTCGTCGGCGGTGAACTCCGTCCCGTCGTCGAACTGTGCGCCCTCCCGGAGTTCGAGCGTCACGTCCTCGCCGTCCATCGACCAGTCCGTCGCGAGGCTCTCCGTGAGGGCCGCCTCGCCGGGCCGGAAGTCGATGAGGCCGTCGTAGATCTGGTTGGTGACCTTCGCCACCTCGCCGCTGGTCGTGTTCTGGGGATCGAGCGTCGCCGAGTGTGCGCTTCGGCCGTACCGGAGCGTGCCGCCCCCGCCCCCGTTGCCGTTTCCGTTTCCGTTTCCGTTTCCGTTTCCGTTTCCGTTGCCGTTGCCATTGCCATTGCCGTTGCCGTTGCCGTTCCCACCTCCGTCATCGTCGCCAGTACACCCGGCCATGGAGGTCGTAGCCGTCATGGCGACTGTCGCGGTACCCGCTGTCTTGAGGAAACTACGCCGTGAAACTTGGCTGTCCTTCCCAGACATAGTTCAAACCGCGAAAGCGACGTACATAATTCTACCGGACAGACAGTACGTATCTGTTTCACGAACCGAGGTTATCGCCAGAAAGTGGCTAGTTTCATACACATTTCTTGAGTCGGGGCCCGGCGGCGGACGGGGGTCACTCCGAATCTGTCACGAGATGACAGGCTGCTGGATGGTCGCCGTCACCGAGTTCCGGCTCCTCCCGCTTGCAGATGCTCTCGAACGTCTCCGCGAGAACGGCTTCGGCCGCCTCCCAGTCGCCGGTTTCGAGGTGGCGGAACGACTCCTCGACTGCTTCGCGGGCCCGCCCCGACAGCGGGCCGTCGAAAAACCGGTCCCGGAGCGCGCCACGCAGGTCGCCCTCGCCCCCGTCCGCGACTGCGGCGTCAGTCGTCGCCTCCGCCACAGCCCCCTCCCGGATCGCCTCGAGGTCGATGTCGCGCGTCTCGACGCGCTGGCGGTAGAACATCACGTCCCGGTATCGCTCCTGCTCGATGTCGAGGTCCTCGGGCGGGATCACGGACGGGCACCGCGTCCGGAAGTGACAGCCCGAGGGCGGATCGATCGGCGATGGGACGTCGCCTTTCAGGATGGTGCGATCGGCCGTGTCGGCGAGCGGATCCGGTTCCGGGATCGCCGAGAGCAGTGCCTTCGTGTAAGGGTGTTTCGGGTTGGAGAACAGCGCCCCGGTTCCGGCGATCTCGACGATTTCGCCGAGATACATCACCGCGACCCGGTCGGCGATGTGCCGGACCACGCTCAGGTCGTGGGCAATGAACAGGTACGTCAGCCCGAACTCGTCCTGGAGGTCCTCCATGAGGTTGATGATCTGGGCCTGGACGGAGACGTCCAGCGCCGAGACGGGTTCGTCGGCGACGATGAACTCCGGATCGACCGCGAGCGCGCGGGCGATTCCGACCCGCTGGCGCTGCCCACCGGAGAGTTCGTGGGGGTACCGGTCGTGCTGGCTCTCGTCGAGGCCGACCTCTCCGAGGAGTTCGAACACCCGCTCGCGCCGGTTGCCCGTGGCGAGCCCGTGGATCCGCAACGGTTCGGCGATGGTCTGTCCCACCGTCATCCGCGGGTCCAGGCTCGACATCGGGTCCTGGAAGATCATCTGCATGTCCTTGCGCTTCTTCCGAAGATGGGACTTCGAGAGATCGCCGAGGTCGTCGCCCGCGAACACGACGGTCCCGTCGGTCGGCGGGTCGAGGTGCAGCAGCGCGCGTCCCGCCGTCGACTTCCCGCAGCCGGACTCGCCGACGAGCCCGAGCGTCTCCCCCTCGCGGACGTCCAGACTCACGCCGTCGACGGCCCTGACGCTGGGCTCCTCGCCGGGGAACAGCCGGTCGAGGAACCCGTCCTCCTGCTCGTAGTACTTGCGCATCCCGCGGAGCTGCAGGAGGGGCTCGCCGATGGTCGCGTTCTGCCTGGCCGTCACCCCCTCGTCCCCGTACTCGTCCCTGTCGAAGTCGGGGAACAGACACTTCGAACGGTGGCTGGCGTCGTCGGTGCCCAGTTCGAGGAACGGGATCTCGTCCTCCCGACACTCCGGCTGCGCCCACGGACACCGGTCGGCGAAGTGACAGCCGTCCGGCATGTCGATGAGGTCCGGAACGTTCCCCTCGATCGGCGTCAGGCGCTTTTTTTCCTCGCTCGGGATCGACTCCAGCAGCGTGTACGTGTACGGGTGACTCGGGTTGTGGAAGATCTCCTCGACCGGTCCCTCCTCGACGATCTCCCCGCCGTACATCACGGCGACCCGGTCGCAGGTCTCCGCGACGACGCCGAGGTCGTGGGTGATCATCAGCACCGCCATCCCGAACTCGTCCTGGAGGCTGTCGATCAGGTCGAGGATCTGGGCCTGGATCGTCACGTCCAGCGCCGTCGTCGGCTCGTCGGCGATCAGCAGGCTCGGCCGGCACGCCAGCGCGATGGCGATGAGCACTCGCTGGCGCATCCCGCCGGAGAACTCGTGGGGGTGCTCTTCGAGGCGCGTCGTCGCCTCGGGGATCCCGACCTCGGTGAGGATCTCGACGACGTCTTCCATCACCGCTTCGTCGTTCTTGCGGCCGCCGATCTTCGGGAAAATCTCGCGCACCGCGTTCAGCCACGTGTCCCGCTTGTGGCCGCCGTAGCGGTGCAGGCGCAGGGACTCGGCGACCTGCTCGCCGACGGTCACGGCGGGGTTCAGCGACGTCATCGGGTCCTGGAAGATCATGCTCATCTCCCCGCCCCGCACCCGCCGCATCGCCTGCTCCGGGGCCGCCGTCAGGTCGATGACCCCGTCGGTGATCGTCACCTCCTCCACGTCGGCGCCATCCGTGAGCCGCCTGCGGCGCTCGTCGTTGTCGATGTAGACGAACCCGCTCGCTGCCGACTCGACGGCGTCCAGAAGGTCCTCAGCGACGGCCGTGGCCTCCGCGCCGTCGGCCAGCCGGTCGGCCGCGTCCCGGAGGGTCGGACGCAGATTCCCGGGATCGCGCATCCCGGCGAGGTCGTCGCCGATCCACCGGAGTTCCTCGGGCGCGGTCCCGACATCCACGCCGTCCCGGAGGTCGCTGGCTACCTCCCGGATCGCCTCGACCAGTTCCAGCGGGTACGGCACGACTGCGTCCTCGAAGTTGCTTGCCAGCACCGCGGCCAGCTCCCCTGATCGGAACGTCACGCGGCCGGCGGCGACCTCGCCGGGTTCGTCGACGAGGTCCATCGCCGACAGCGCCGTCACGCTCTTGCCCGAGCCGGATTCGCCTACGAGGCCGACGGTCTCTCCTTCCTCGATGGTGAGATCGATCCCGTCGACGGCCTTCACGACGCCGCGCTTGGTTTTGAACTGCGTCCGCAGGCCGGAAAGGGACAGCAGATCGGTCACTGGCGGGAGTCACAGGGCAGCGGACAAATAGCTTGCGCCCCGGAACGTCCGGCGATTGGACAACGCTTATTCGGTGCGGTGGTCACGGTCAACACATGAGCGGCAACCCACCGGGCGGCCTCCCCGAGACGGCGGAAGCCAAATCCGGCTGGCAGGCGGTGATCGACGACATGGCGGCGACTGCCGAGGCGTACCGCGAGCGCGGCTGGACGACCCTCGAACTGCATCCGGGGGACTCCGTACTCGTCGACTCGGAGTTCCGCACGGGGCTGGACGTCCTGCTGCCCGGCCCCGAGTACGAGCAGCTGGAGGCCCTCGTCGACGACGTCACGTTCACCGACGTCGACGCGTTCCGCGCCGGGAGCGGCGGGATGTTCTACCTGCTGATCGTCGAACAGAGTCCGGCCGACGACACGGCGGTGTTCGTCCCCGCGTACTACGATCCGGGCGGCTCCCAGGGCACGCTCGAGACGATCCGCGAGGACGGACAGCTCCGGCTGTTCTGCCGGCGGCTGAACGATGACTACGTCGAGTTCGTCCACGAGGAGGTCGGGCCGTTTCTCCCCGAGGTGTTCGACGACGAGTAGCGCTCGATCCACTGTGGCTCCGGGGCCTCCCAGCCCGCCTCATACTGTCGGACTCATACTGGTAGCTGTAATTCTTTGATTGTTGCGATTATTTTCGGCACCATGTCGCAATAGCGGCGGTTTCACGGCCCGAAACTGGCGTCTAACGAATACCCGGCGGTAAAGAGTCGCTATCAGGCGCCAGTTCGCGAGAAACTGTGGACAAACACTTTTGAGTAGAGAATCCAAAACTCGGGTGTATGATCCCCGACGTACTACTCCAGAGTGCAGGGTCGATCATCGCGGTCATTCTGTTCCTGATCGCGGTGGTGACGGCCTACCAGAGCATCGTAATCGTACGGGCATACGAGAAACGAGCGTACACGCGCTTCGGGAAGTTCCAGGGGCTGCTCGAGCCTGGCCCGAACTTCGTGCTGCCGTTCGTGACCAAGACGTACACGTTCGACATGCGGACCCAGACGCTGGACGTGCCCCGCCAGGAGGCGATCACGCGGGACAACTCGCCGGTCACGGCGGACGCCGTCGTCTACATCAAGGTGATGGACGCCAAGAAGGCGTTCCTGGAAGTCGACGACTACAAGCGCGCCGTCTCGAATCTGGCCCAGACGACGCTGCGTGCTGTGCTGGGTGACATGGAACTGGACGACACGCTCAACAAGCGCCAGGAGATCAACGCCAAGATCCGGACGGAACTGGACGAGCCGACAGACGAGTGGGGGATCCGCGTCGAGAGCGTCGAGGTCCGCGAGGTCAACCCCTCGAAGGACGTCCAGCAGGCGATGGAGCAGCAGACGTCCGCCGAGCGCCGCCGCCGTGCGATGATCCTCGAGGCCCAGGGTGAACGCCGCAGCGCCATCGAGCAGGCCCAGGGTGACAAGCAGTCCAACATCATCCGCGCGCAGGGTGAAAAGCAGAGCCAGATCCTCGAGGCGCAGGGTGACGCCATCTCGACCGTGCTGCGGGCCAAATCCGCCGAGTCGATGGGCGAGCGCGCCGTCATCGAGCGCGGGATGGAAACCTTAGAGGAGATCGGCAAGGGCGAGTCGACGAAGTTCGTCCTGCCCCAGGAGCTCACCTCGCTGGTGGGCCGGTACGGCAAGCATCTCCAGGGCAGCGACGCCAAGGAGAACGGCCACGTCCTCGAAGGCCTCGACTTCGACGACGAAACCCGCCAGATGCTCGGCCTCGACGACATCGAGGAGATCCTCGGCGAACTCGACGACGAGGAGAACGTCGTCGACTTCGACGAGATGGAGGAGGAGGCCCAGGCCGTCAAGCACGGCGAGACCAGCGCCGACATCAAAGATCCCGACGAGATCATCGACGACAGCCCCGAGGACTTCGACGTCGACACCGACAGCGCCTGACCCGGCCGCGCGACCGGGCGCTGGACCGCGATCATTTCTCGGCATCGCACGAAGGTAGGGGGACGATTCGCGTCGAGCGAAGACATTTTACGTTTACCGTGTGTCCATTAGGCTGATGGACGGGGATATCGACCAGTCGAAGCGGACGACGCTTCGTCGGTTCGCCGCGCTGGGAGCGGCGAGCCCGCTGGTCCAGATCGCGGGGGCGAGCAAGAGCGAGGCCCCCGACGCCCTCGCCGGCTACCTGACGACGACCCCGGGCGCACACTTTTCGAAGATCCGGGACGACCTCGAACTCGGGACCGGCGAGACCCAACACCACCTCCGCCGCCTCGAACGCGACGGCGCCATCGAGAGCCACAAGGACGGCGACTACCGGCGGTTTTTCCCCGCCGACCGCTTCTCGGAGTTCGAGCAGGTGACGCTGGGCTACCTCCGGCGCGAGACCCCCCGCGGGATGCTGGTAACGCTGCTGGAGGACCCCGACGCGACCGCGAGCGAGATCGCGGCCCGCCTCGACGTCTCGCGCTCGACGGTGAGCAAGTACGCGAGCGAACTGGAGTCGGCCGGCCTGCTCTCGCGGGCGGACGGCTACGCCGTCGAGAACCCCGAGACGGTGCTGCTGTTGCTCGTCCGCTACGCCGACTCCTTCGGCGAGGGGGCCGCCAGGCTCGCGGAACGCAGCCCCGACCTGCTGGAGTACGACCCTAAATAGCGGACGTGGGAGTTCAGCTTGACTTCCTCCCCGCCCTGAAGGGCGAGGCTTCCGCTGGCTATCCGTCAGCGCGATGAAAATGACGAGCCTCCCGGCGGCGGGCCCGTCGATCAACTGGTGACCATCCAGGTCGTGCTCGAGGAGTAGCCCCACTTCTCGACGTCGACGGTGAAATCGCCCTCGGCGATCGCCGTCATATTAGTGCCGACCTCCTTGGCGGACATCCCCAGTTCGTCCGCGATCAGGCGCGATTTGAAGTACGTCTGCTCGTCGGCGTGCTCGCGCAAGTACGCGAGGATCCGCTGCTGTTTCTCCGAGAGGTCGGGCACCTCCACACTCACGTCCGCGGTCGTGCTCATGTCTCCCTACAAGCGGCCGCTCCGTATAGCCCGTTTGGTACGATCGATAAATTCGGCCGTCATCTGCCGATTGCGGCGCTCGTCGATCCGCGAGTAAACACTGTGGCGGGACGCCACTGCGCGGTGCTCGGGACCGCATCGGTCCCGACATGGCAGCCTTACGGACGGGAAGCCAGCTACAGCAACAGCAGGGGAGACAGGGGATGGTACGCGAGTGAAAGCGTGTTCGCGCCATGACACAGCCGTGTCATACGGTACCGTATCGGTAACGAATCACGAACGACCGTATCAGATGTTCTCCGAGAGCGGTTCGCCGACGGCGAAGTTCGATTTCACCTCGGTGACCTCGATCTTGACACGCTCGCCGATCTCGGTGCCGGGGACAATGATGACGTAGCCGCGTTCGACGCGGGCGATGCCGTCGCCCTGCTTGCCGATGTCCTCGATCTCGACGTAGCGGATCTCGCCGGGTTCGACCGGCGGCTGGGGCTCACCCGGCGCCCCCTCGCCGGACGAGGGCTCGCCCTCGAGTTCCTCGTCGTCGTCCGGGGAGATAAGCGCCACCCGGTAGCTCTTGCCCGGTTCGACGGAGCCGGTCTCGATCTCGCGTCGGGGCAGTTCGACGACGTAGTCGTCGTCCTCCGACGAGATGTCGGCAGTGAACAGACACAGGAGTTCGCTGGAGATTTCCACAGTAGTCAGGCCTCCTCTGGGAGTCACATCGATTGCTACCCTGAAAGTAGTTACCGTCTCGATGCGGGGGAAAGCCAGCCTGTGACCGCGCCGGTGGGTCCAGGCTCCACCCCCCGTGTCCCGATACAGTCACTCCTCACTCGGTCCCTGGTGCCCCGAACGCGTCGCCTGGAGCGACTCGAGTTGTTCGCGGAGCGCCTCGATGTCTGCCCGCTGCTCGTCGAGCCGTCGCTCCTGTTGCTCGATCGTCCGCGCCTGGCGCTCGACGCGCACGTTCCGGGCCTCGAGCCGGTCGGCGAGGGCCTGGATCGCCGCGATCAGGGCCCCGTCGGCGTCGCCCGCGGCGATCGTATCGGGGTCCGAGCCGACGTCGAACACCTCGTAGAACTCCTCGGCCGCAGGGCCGAGCCGCTGGCTGCCCTCGTGGGTCGCCCCCTCGGTTCGCTCGCGCCACGCCTGCACCTCCAGCAGCCGCAGCCGGTCGAGCACCTTCCCGGGGTCGACCCCCTCGACATCCTCGTGTCGCCGTCTGGACGGGAGTATCCCGAACGGCTGCGGTTCGGGCTCGTCGCTGTAATCGGTCATGTCGGTTGGACCCCGCGGAACAACACGCGTCCCACCATCCTCAAACCGGTCGCTAAGTACGTAGTGTGTGGACGATCACCACACCAGATTCGGCGCCGAAATCACACCACTGCGACCGGTCGTGGGCAGGGGACGGTGACGGTCCGGACGCTGGCGGCAGTGGCGGGTCGGACCCCGACTGGCGCCGACGCGGATCGTCACAGCTAACCATCGAGGGCAGCAACGAGTAGTCCAGACCGATGATCGCACTGGTCGGGATCGGCGCGGACTCGACGAACAGCGCGCCGACCCCGCGGGTGTACGATGACGGCCGGTTCGAGTACATCCCGATCCCCGAGAAGCGGGGGCCCGACGGGACGACCGAGACGAAGACGTACGGCGCCACCACGCTGCGCCACCGCGAAGGGACGATGGCAGAGTACCTGGAGACGATCCGGCCGCGCCCCGGCGCCGAGGACCCGTCGGCGTACACCGGCGACTGCCTCGCAAAGTGGCCGCTGCACCACGACCCGAACTTCGAGGCGCTCACCTACGGCGAGACGACGAGCCGCGCGGCCTACACGAACCTGCTGACCGACCTCCGGGCGGGCGACGGCGTGGCGTTCTACACTGGGCTCCGGGACGCCGACGCCAGCTACAGACACCGCTACCTGATCGGCTACTTCACCGTCCGGGAGGTCGTCGACTGCCGGGGGATTGCCTACGAAGGCGAGCGGGTGAGTTTCACCGACCTCCCGGCCGACGAGCAGGCGGCACTGATGGACGCACACAGCGAGAACGCCCACGCGAAACGTTTCCGGGCAACGGGCCGGCTCACCGACGGCGACGGTCTCGTGATCGTCGACGGCACGCCGCCGGGCGGGCTGCTCGACCGCGCAGTCCCGATCAGCGAGGTCAACAGCAACGGCCATCACTACCTGACCGACGACCTGCAGGCCGCCCTGGACCCGGCGCCGGGTGGTAACCCCGACCGGAACGCCTACCTCGGCGGTGTCAAACCCGCTCACGAACTCCGCATCTCCGTCGCCGACCTGGCGGATGTCGTCGCCGAGTGGCAGTCCCGCCAGCCTGCGGAGTCGTAGCCGGTCCGGAGAGCCGGGAGCACCCTTTTATTAGCGCCGTGGAAAGGTCCGGTATGAGCGCACACGCCGTCAGCGAAGCAGCGGCGACTACACGCGCCCCTGTCTTCGCCCCTGCGGCGGGAGGGTCGGCCTGATGGTCGACCTCGTGCTCTCGACCGGCCAGCTCCTGCTGGCGCTGTTTCTGGTGGTGCTGAACGGCTTTTTCGTCGCCTCGGAGTTCGCGCTGGTGCGGATCCGTTCGACTGCGGTCGACCGCCTGGTCAAAGAGGGCCGGGCCGGGTCGGGCGCCCTGCGGCAGGCCGTGGACAACCTCGACGACTACCTCGCGACCACGCAGCTGGGCATCACCATCGCCTCACTGGGCCTGGGATGGGTCGGCGAGCCGGCGGTCGCGGCGCTGTTCGAACCGGTGCTCGAACCGGTGTTGCCGGCCGGCACGCTCCACCTGGTCGCGTTCGCCATCGGGTTCAGCATCATCACGTTCCTGCACGTCGTGTTCGGCGAACTCGCGCCGAAGACGATCGCCATTCAGCGCGCCGAGCGGCTGTCGCTGCTGATCGCCCCGCCGATGCGGCTGTTCTACTACCTGTTCGTTCCCGGCATCATCGTCTTCAACGGGACCGCCAACGCGTTCACGAAGCTGCTCGGCGTCGAGCCGGCCTCCGAAACCGAGGAGACGCTGGACGAGGAGGAGCTGCTGTTGATCCTGAGCCGGTCGGGCCGGCAGGGCCAGATCGACCGCGGGGAGGTCGAGATGATCGAGCAGGTGTTCGAACTCGACGACATGACCGCCCGCACCGTGTTGGTCCCGCGGCCGGACATGGTGAGCGTCCACCCCGACACCACGCTCGCGGAGCTGCGGGACCTCGTCGCCGAGGAGGGCCACACCCGCTACCCGGTGATCGACGAGGAGGACGACATCCACGGGTTCGTCGACGTCAAGGACGTCCTGACAGCGGTCGACGCCGAGGAGGACTGGGAGTCGATGACGGCGGCCGATCTCACCCGGGACCTGACGATCGTCCCGGAAACGGTCGCCGTCGACGAACTGCTCGGGCGGCTCCAGGAGGAACAGAACCAGATGGCGGCGGTGATCGACGAGTGGGGCGCCATGGAGGGGATCGTCACCGTCGAGGACCTGATCGAGGAGGTCGTCGGCGAGATCCACGACGAGTTCGACTCGCCGGCGGGCGAGCCCTCGATCACCCGGATCACCGACGGGAGCTACGCCATCGACGGCGGCGTCCCGATCGCGCAGGTCAACGACGACCTCGACGCCGCGTTCGACCCCGGCGGCACCGAGACGATCGGCGGCCTCGTCCTCGACCGCCTCGGCCGCGCGCCGGAGGTCGGGGACCGCGTCGAAACCGACGGCTTCGCCATCGAAGTCACGGACGTTGACGGCACCCGCATCTCGCAGGTCATCGCCCGGCGCAGGGACGGTGAAGCGGAGACGGCCGCTGGCGAACCGTAACCGATCAGGTGACGTCGCCGCGTCCGGCGTCGCGTCTCACGTGACGTCGCCGCGCTCGGCGTCGCGTCTCACGTGACGTCGCCGCGCTCGGTGTCGCGTCTTACGTGACGTCGCCGCGCTCGGTGTCGTACGCCTCGTAGACCCGCTCGTCGATGAGGTCGGCCAGGAGGTCGACGAACGCGCGGACCTCGCGGAAGCCGACGTACAGCGGCGCGGGGCAGACCCGGATCACGTTCGGCTCGCGGAAGTCGACGATTGCGCCGCGGTCCCGCAGCGCCTGGCTGAGCCGGTAGGCGTCGGGGTGCTCGATCGCGACGTGGCCGCCCCGCCGCTCGGGCTCGCGGGGCGTCCCGACGGTACAGCCCCGCTCGGCGAGCCGTTCGTCGACGAGCGTCATCAGGTAGGACGTCAGTTCGAGGGAGTTCTCGCGGATCCGGTCGATGCCGGCCTCGTGGACGAGTTCCAGCGAGCCCGCCAGCGGCGCGGTGCTGAGCATCGGGGCGGCGCTGATCTGCCAGGCGCCGGCGTCCTCGGCGGGCGTGAACGTGAGATTCAGGTCGAACTGCGTCTCCTTCTCGTGGCCCCACCAGCCCGCGAGCGCGGGGGTCGTCCCGAAGTGCCGTTCGTTGACGTACAGCCCGGCGACGGCGCCGGGCCCGGCGTTGAGGTACTTGTAGCTACACCAGACGGCGAAGTCGACGCCGTGGGCCGACAGCTCGTGGGGGACGACGCCGACGGAGTGGGCGAGGTCGAACCCCGCGAGCACGTCGCGCTCGTGGGCCGCCTCGGTGATCGCTTCGACATCGAGCAGTTGGCCGCTGCGGAACAGCACCGACGGCATGAACACGATGCCGACGTCGCGCTCGTCCATCGCCGCGACGACGTCCTCGGTGGCGATGGTGCGGCCGTCGCGGCTTTCGACGAGGTGGAGGTGCTCGTCGGGGTCGAGCCCACGCTGGCGGAGCTGTGCCCGGATGGCGTAGTGATCAGTGGGAAAGTCGAGTTCGTTGACCAGCACGCCGCGGTCGTCGTCGGCGTCAAGCGTGTCGAGGAAGGTGCCGATCAGGGTGTGGATGTTCACCGTCGTCGTGCCGGTGACGATGCACTCCTCGCCCGCGGCGCCGAGCAGCGGCGCGAGGTCGTCGCCCAGCGATTCGCCGTAGGTGAACCACGGCGGGTCGCTCTCCGTCCACCCGCGGATGCCGTACTCGCGCCAGGCCGACAGCATCGCGTCGACGTGTTGCTCGACGGCGTCAGACACCGGCCCCAGCGAGTTGCCGTCGAGGTACAGCTCGTCGGGCAGGTGAAACCGATCCGCGAAGTCGGCGAGCGGGTCCGCCGCGTCCCGCTCGCGTGCGTACGCCTCCCCGAGGTCGTGCGTGCGTGCGAGGTCGCCGTCCATACTCTTTCATTCGAGCGCAGCCACAGGAATCTATCGACACCCGGCGCCGCGGTGGTACGTGTATCGGTACCATGACACGCGCAATCGGGAACTATCGATCCGGCGGGAATCGGCCGTTTGTCGTCCGATCCTGACATCTCTCGCCCCAGATCGTCCGATACTCGTGTTCCTATCTGGATTCCTCGATTAACAAAACGCGACTGAATGGCCGAGATAGTGGACAATGATCGGAAGCGTTATCCGTCTTTCCGGCGTTTGTTCACTCGCAATGGCAAACGGTACGGTGGATTTCTTCCACGACACTGGCGGTTACGGTTTCATCGAGACTGAGGATGCGGACGAGGACGTTTTCTTCCACATGGAGGACGTCGGCGGCCCGGACCTCGAAGAAGGCACAGAGATCGAATTCGACATCGAATCAGCACCGAAAGGCCCCCGCGCGACGAACGTCGTCCGCAACTGATACTGAGTGTTGTGACTGTTTCCCGGGTCAACCGCACGACCGCGTGCAGTTGATCCCGGAACGACTCACAACAATCAGTATCAGGGCCGGGTCCACCCCGACGTCTTCTGACGACGGGACGCGACCGGTTTTTTCGGTTTTTGACGGTGCTTGCTGAGCCGGTGGCTCGCTCTGTTACCTGTACAGCCAGGACGATGGCGTCACCGCAGAAGGAGAGCGTCCTCGCGTCCGGAGCGGCCGCGTCCCTACCGTTCCTCGATCGGAACGAACTCGCGGATATCCGGGCCGACGTAGCGGCCGCGCGGCCGGATGAGGCGGTTGTCCTGCCAGTACTCCAGGACGTGCGCGACCCAGCCGCCCGAGCGGGACATCGCGAAGATGGGCGTGTACATGTCGATGGGGATGCCGAGGTTGTAGTAGACCGACCCGGAGTAGTAGTCGACGTTCGGGGCGATGCCCTTCGCGGGGAGCGCCATCTCCTCGGTGAGGTACTCCTCGATGGTGCTGGTGTAATCGAGCCACTTCGACTCGCCGGTTTCCTCGGAGAGGTCAGCGAGTTTGGACTGGAGGATCTTCGCCCGCGGGTCCTTGACGTTGTAGACGCGGTGGCCCCAGCCGGGGATGCGCCCGCCGGCGTCGATGCGGTCTTTCACCCACTGCAGGGGGTCCTTGCTGGAGCCGTCGACCTCCTGGAGCACCTCCATGACGTCCTGGTTGGCGCCGCCGTGGAGCGGCCCCGAGAGCGCGCCGATGCCGCCGGTGACGGCGCTGTACAGGTCCGCCTGCGTCGAGGCGATCACCATCGCGGTGAACGTCGAGGCGTTCAGCCCGTGGTCGGCGTGGAGGATCAGCGCCATGTCGAACGTCTCCTCGGCGACGCCGCCGGGCTCCTCGCCGGTCAGCATGTACAGGAAGTTGCCGGCATGCGAGAGGTCCTCGCGGGGCTCGATCGGCTCCTCGCCGCGGCGGAGCCGGTCGTAGGCGGCCAAAAGCGTCGGGATCTTGGCGACGACCCGGCGGCCCTCGCGTCGCGTCGCGTCCGCGTCCTCGACGTCCTTGTCGGGCTCGGGTTCGGCGGCCGAGAGCAACGAGACGCCGGTTCGCAGCGCCGCCATCGGCGTCTCGTCGGCCTCGGCCAGGTCGGCGAGGGTGTCCAGCACCCCCCCGGAGACGGCACGGTCGGCCGCCATCGAGTCGGAAAACCCCGCGAGCTGCTGCTCCGTCGGAAGCTCGCCGTACCACAGCAGATGGAGCACTTCCTCGTAGCTCGCCTCTCGCGCAAGGTCCTCGATATCGTAACCCCGGTAGATCAGCTGTCCCGCGTCCCCGTCGATGTCGCTGAGCGACGACTCGGCGACGAGCACGCCTTCGAGTCCCTTGCTGAGTTGCTCGGACATGATAGTCGAACTTCTCAGTGCTTTCGGAAAATCATTGTGATACTGCCGGACGTGATTCCGTTACCACCCGGATAGCGCTCAGCAGCTGAGACAACCGAAAACCCCAGTCTGATACTGGTGGCTGTACGTACGTGAAAACTCGAATTGAGAATCCAGGCGGAACGGGTCTGTATTCTCAGAGAGCAGAAACTGGCGAGTAAAAGAATTACAGCCACCAGTATGAGCATCACTCGGAGTAACATAGTCACGTCCGGCAGTATGAATCGTCCTCATTTTCCCTGCCAGGATGGCGACGGCAGGCGGGCTCGTCACTCGCCTTTCGGTCGGACCAGGTCGGCGAGCGTGACGATCGAGCCGAGGATCCAGCCGACGGGGAACGAGACGACGAACCAGATGATGACGTGGTGGTACGCCTGGCGCTCGAAGTTCTCCTCGAGATAGTCGATGAGGCCGAACACGCTCGGGCCCTCGTTGACGAACCACGACGCCAGCGAGTCGCTCCGGGTGAGGATGAGGTCGGCGAGGTACGTCGAGAACAGCGCGGCGACGACCGGCGGCAGGAAGATCGCTGTGATCGCGAACGGGTAGGCGAACAGCACGGTGAGCGGCCGGCCGTCGAGCCGCCAGAACCCGTAGGACAGCGCCGAGGAGACGATCGCCACGGCGCTGGCCGCGGCAATCGCTATCGGCCCGTTCGAGGAGAACGCCCACTGGAACTGGAAGTACACCAGCGCCGCGAGGCCACCCCACAGCACGGTGAACATCACCACGACACCGACAACGCCCAGGCGGACCGCAGTGACGTTGATCTTCCGGGTCTGGTAGCGGAAGAAGTAGCCGAGCAACACGAGCGGGTAGACGATGCTTACGACGGGGACGCCCAGCGCCGACCAGAGCCGGTAGGAGATCACCTCGCCGGTCTTCTCGGGCTCCCACTTGCCGAGAACGGTGTCGGCGGCATCTCGCTGGCGGGGGAAGACGAACTCCATCCACGTCTCGTGCATCACCCTGACGTCGTACTTGATCGCCTCGACCAGCGTCTGCTCGTTCCCGGCAGCCATGGTGGCCCATTTGCCCCCCCTTAGTATATGCTTTCGTGATTGCGTCCGGCCAAAACAGTTACAGGAAACGGCGTCCCTGCGTCGATGAAGTCGCCCTCGTCGGCCACACAGCGGCTACCAGCTCTCGGGCGCGAAGTCGGGATTGATTTCCCGGTTGGTCCGGCCGATGTCGTCGATCTGTGCGACGTCCCCTTCGTCGAGCGAGATTCCGAGGCTCTCGTAGTTGTCGCGGATGTGCGCCTCGCTCGTCGCCTTCGGGACCGCGGTCACACCGTTCTCGCGGAGCCAGGCGAGTGCGACCTGCGGCGCGCTCGCGTCGTGTTTCCTCGCGACTGCCTCCAGCGCCGGGTGTCCGATGACCTCGCCCCGCGCCAGCGGCGAGTACGCGACCAGTTCGAGGTCGGTTTCCTCGGCGTACGCCCGGAGCTCCGTCTGCGGGAGGAACGGGTGCATCTCGACCTGGTTGGCGAACACCGGCGCGTCGAGCACCTCGCGCGCGCGGTCGATGTGTTCCGGTTCGAAGTTCGAGACCCCGACGTTGCGGATCAGCCCCTCGTCGTAGAGGTCGTCGAACGCCGGCAGGGTCGCCTCGGGGTCGTACTCGCCGGCCGGCCAGTGGACGTACAGCAGGTCGACGTAGTCGATGCCGAGTTTCTGCAGGCTCGCCCGCGTCGTGGAGACGACGCTGTCGGGGTCGAGGTTGGTGAACCAGATTTTCGTTGCCAGGAAAACGTCATCGCGGTCGACGTCAGCGGCGGCGATCCCCTCGCCGACGGCCGCCTCGTTGCCGTAGACCTGGGCCGTGTCGACGTGCCGGTAGCCCAGCTCCAGGGCCGTCCGCACGCTCTCTGCACACTGCTCGTGGTCGTCGTTCTGCCAGGTGCCGAGACCGAGCATCGGCATACCACTGGCTGTCGGGTCGGTCGTCGCAGGTTGCTCCATATCCACAGGTAGGTCGCAGGACGGAAATGGATTTGGACGTGAAACCGCCGCTACTGCGATGTGGGGCCGAAAACAGCCAGGCACGCACCGCAGTTCGCTATGATAGTGATTATTGTGAGTCGTTCCGGGATCGACCGCGGTACTGCGTGCGGTCGACCCGGTAAACAGTCACAATAATCACTATGAGAGCCGGTCTTTCGCCCGGTCGATCCAGGACATCGCCTTGGACTCGCCGGTCTTGGCCGCGTCGGCGACCGTCTCCGGGTCCGCCTCCGCAAGATCGGCGACGGTCCCGATGTCGACGTCCGCCAGCCGATCGCTGTACGTCGGACCAATCCCGTTGATCACGTCGACCGGGTCCGCACCCGGACCGGCTTCCGGCTCTGACTCCGCGTCGCTCGCCTCCACTTTGTCCTCGGCCTCCGGTTCCAGCTCCGTCTCGGTCTCCGCCTCGACGCCGGACCCCGCGTCGGCATCCACAGCAGTCTCCTCGGCCGCAGTCTCGGAACCCGTCTCCCCGCCCAGGCCGGCCTCTGACCCGGCGTCGTGGTCGGGTTCGCGCTCGATCGTGACGTCGGTCCCTCCTTCTCCGGGCGATTCCGTCTCCGCCCCGGCCGTCGAGAGGCCGAACACCTGCTTGATCTTTTGTAGGATACTCATACCTGATTATTGCAGTGGGGCCCACTTAACTGTAGGCGGCTCTCACGTCGTT
The DNA here is from genome assembly GCA_003021015.1 of Halobacteriales archaeon QS_4_66_20. GTDB lineage: Archaea > Halobacteriota > Halobacteria > Halobacteriales > Haloarculaceae > Halovenus. The sequence continues at coordinate 32,737 of PXRK01000067.1, forward strand.
CTCAGGGGTGATAGCAGTATTCTTCGGATTCTGAATAGGAGATACCGTCGTCGTATGCTGGTATAGTCCTAATCGCTCGAATCAAAATATCGGATTATTTTGGAAATAAGGAGCGCAGTAATGTGGGAATATACTGATTGTTGTGACTCGTTACCGCCGTGTATTCCTCAGACGCCAGTTTCGGGGCGTGAAACCGCCGCTATTGCGATGTGGTGTCGAAAATAATCACAACAATCAGTATACAGCGCCATTCTGTTACTGGTCTGTAGGGAACTGCGTGCCAGAGGCACGATCAGACCGGCCACTGCTCCTGGGTGTAGGCCATCTCCCAGAACTGGTATTCGAGGCGCGCGCTCGTCAGGAACGCCTCGCGCATCGCATCGTGCTCGCTGGGGTAACGCTCGCCACAGCGGTCGACGAACTCCCGCATCCAGGCGACCGCCTCGCGGAACTCGTCGCTGGTGTACTTCTCGATGAATGGCGTGTATCTGTGCTCGTCCTCGGCAAGTTCGGCCATGTGTTCGGCGATGTCGAGGTACCCCTGGCCGCAGGGGTAGATGGCGGCTGCGATCTCCGCGATGGAGCCCTCGTGGGCCGTCCGGACCAGATAGTTCGTGTACGCGACGCAGGTGGGCGCCTTCCCCACGGCCTCCAGGTCGCCCGGCGTCAGATCGTACCCCGCGGCGAACTCCCGGTGGAGGTCCATCTCGAAGTCCAGTATCTCGTGGGCGACGCCGAACAGGTGGGTCATTGTTTCCTCCTCGGTTGCCTTCGTACCCGCGATAGCGAACACCCGGGCGTAGTCGAGCAGGTAGCGGTAGTCCTGCTCCACCCAGTGCCGGAACGCGTCCCCGTCGAGCGTCCCCTCGGCGAGTTCCACCACGAATGGGTGCTCCTTCTGTGCGTCCCAGATGTCCGTTCCCTCCACGAGCAGGTCGTCGCTGAATGCCATGGTCGCGTGGACGTACACACGCCTGGAGTATATATTTTGGTGGTACAACTGGGTAATTAACTCAACCTCACCAATCCATCGCGTTTCTACCAGCGACCCTACTGTCGCGTTTCTGCCGGCCGAGCAATCAGCATCCTGGCGGACTGAAAGGGCGAGGGGCGCTCGCGGAGCCCCGACGATGCAAGCACGCGACCGCAGGGAGCGCGCGCAGCGAGTCGCGGCCCGCGAGCGCGCCGAGGGCTTTCTTCGTCGCAGCAGCAGCAGTAACGCAAGCAATTCCTAGCGAACATACACCGCGAAAAACCACCGTTTCGATTTCTAGCTCAGTCCCAGTCGATCCAGTCCAGCTCCCAGCCGCGGCGCCGGCGGGCGTCGCGTTCGGCGAACTCCCGGTCCTCGCGGCGGGTGCGGTTGCGTTCGCGACCCGGACGATCGACTGTTCGTGGGCGCCCAGTGGCATCACGAGCCGGCCGTCGTCGGCAAGCTGGTCGACGAGCGCCCGCGGGGGGTTGACCGCCGCGGCTTCCAGCAGGATCCGGTCGTAGGGGGCGTACTCGGGGAACCCGTTCGCGCCGTCGCGGCAGTCGACCAGCACCTCGGGGTAGCCAGCCTCGGCGAGGTTCTCGCGGGCCTCGTACACCAGCCGGCGCGTGATGTCGATCGCCTGGACGTTCCGGCTGCCGACGATCTCCGCGAGGACAGCCGCCGTGTACCCGACGCCGGCGCCGACCACGAGCACGGAGTCGTCGGGGCCTGGATCAAGCGCTTCCAGCAGGCGGGCGGCGGTGCTGGGCGCGAGCACGCGCGTGCCGAACCGCTCGAAGGGCCGATCCGCGTACGCACCCCGCTCGTCTTCGAGGAAGACGTGCCGCGGCACCTCCCGCATTGCGACCGAGATGGCCTCGCTCTCGACACACGCCTTGCTCTCGTGTTCGAGGCTGTCGACCATGTCGTCGCGCAGGACCGCAGTGTCCATACAAAATCGTCGTGCCGAACGGTAATAATCTCCTCGCTCGTCGTCCGGTGATTTGCTTTTTGAGACGTAACGATTTTGGACGCTCGTGGCGAATCTCGGGTATGTACCGACGAACGCTCAGCGTGACCGGGATGGCGTGCAACGGCTGCGAGGAGAGCGTCAAGAACAGCCTGCTGGCGCTCGGTGACGTGAACAGCGTCGAGGCCGACCACGAGACCGACACCGTCGAAGTCGTCGCGGCCGAGGCCGTCTCCGACGACGAACTCGCCGACGCCGTCCGCGACGCCGGGTACGAGGTCGAGGCGTAGGACCTGTGACAGGGGACCCTCCCGGGGCGGCGGTGTCGCGCGATAGCGACGCCACCTCCGATTCGACCCGCAACCGCGCCCTCCTCGCCGTCGCGGCCGGCTTCGCGCTCGCAGCCGCCGTTGCCCTCCTCGCGGGCGGCGTCGCCGGCAACGCGACCGCCGGCGACCAGCCGACGGTGATCTACACCCCGCAGGAGACCTACGAGGTGTCGGCGGGCGACACGCTCGAAGTCGACGTGTTCGTCGCCAGCGACGGCGGCGTCGGTGACGTCGGCGTCGAGTCGATGACAGTCGTCACCGAGTACGACGAGTCGGTGCTGACCGCGACGGACGTCGAAGCCGGTACCTGGCTCGAGGGCGACGAGCCGACCACCGTCGAAACCGAGACCCGGACCGACGACGATGCAGGCGAGATCGTCGTCGAGCAGTGGCGCGACCCGCCCGCCGGCGGCACGGTCGGAGACGAGCGGTACGCGACGATCACCTTCGACGTCGCCGCCGACGCCCCGACGGGTAACACGACTATCCACTTCGCGGACTCCGACGTACGGCTGACCGACGAGTACAGCATCCCGGTGTTCAGCAACAACGCCACGGTGTCGGTCCAGGACGGTGGCGAGAGTGGAGGGGTCCCCGCGACGGCTGCCGGCGCCGCGCTTGTCGGCGTCGTCGCCCTCCTGCTCGGTGCCGTCGCGATCCGGCGTCGGTGACGATGGAGGTCAGGCGTCGATTCACGTCGGCGATCCCAGCGACGACGAACTCTACACCCGGACGTGACTCTGTGACACGTCAGGGCACGATTTTGCTGCCGGCTAACGACGCAGTTTAGACAACAGACTCCGGACGTGCTGCTGTAGCTGCCGACGCCCCCGTTTCGACTGCAGATGGCGCCGGATCCGGTCGGCCGACTGGAAGAGCCACAGCAGCTTGTAGGCGCTCGCCAGCCGCTCGTAGTCCGCCGGGACCGACCGGTGCTGTCGGTACCCCTCCCGCAGCGCAGCCCGGAGGTCGCGGCGCTCCGCCGATGGAAACCGGAACCAGTCGATAAAGCGCATCTCGGCCCGCGCCAGCGCGTACCCCGCGGTCGTGACGTGGGCGTTGCCCCAGTCCAGGACGGCGGTGATCGCGCCGTCTTCGAACAGGAGGTTCCCCGGGAACAGGTCGCCGTGGGTGAGCACCGGCTGGCGGTCAGCCCCAGCCGAGTCGAGGCTGCGCCCAGCCAGCTGGCGAGCAAGCTCGGGGGCGTTCAGCCCTGCGTGATCGCAGATCCGGAGGGTACTGCCGGTCCGGCCGAGGCCACCCGTCCGCTCGAACTGGTGGGCTGCGTGCAGGCGAGCGAGAAACGCCCCCGTATCGTGGACGATCCCTCGCCGAACGTCCGCGTCGAGGGCGTCGAACGGCGTCGGCGGGGCGCCGTCGCGGAACTCGTAGAGTCCCCAGTAGTCGCTGGCGGGGCGGGAAGCGTCGCTGTCTGCTGATTCGCTGTCATTTGCTCGACGGAGCATTCCGGAGGCCAGCACTGCCGGAGCGGGCAGGTCCATCGTCGCGGTTACCAGCCGGAGCACCAGCGGTTCGATCACGTCGCCGGTCCGGACGCTCGGCCCGCCGAGCTTGCAGACAGCCCGCGCGGGGTCGCCGTCGAGGCCGAGCAAGTACGTCTCGGCCATACGCCCGCTCGCCGCACGCTCCCAGGAGCCGACGCCACAGCCCAGCGCCGCCTCGACGATCCGTGCGACGCGCTGTGGGATGGCCGGCGACGGTGACGACATCGGCCGAACGCTCGGCCGTCTGCTACCTAACGGTGTCGGTCCTGGCCGGCGCGTCACGTCCGGAAACCCATCGTAGAAGCTAAACGGGCTGCTCGCAAAAGGGCTGCAACAACGACGAAGCTCAGCCATGTTGCAAAAGAAGCAGATCGCGATGGGCGTGCTGCTGTGGGTGCTCGTCTTCGGCGCGTTCGTGACGCTCGCTGGCATCGGGGACTTCGTCGACCGACTCTCGCAGATCACGCCGACCGAGCTGGCGCTGATCCTGTTCGCCGTCAGCGTGGGCGTCGTCTCGATGGGGAGCGCGCTGTACGTCATCGGCCGGAGCGTGGGGCTCGGGCTGGGACTGATCGAGTCCATCTTTCTCAACACGAGCGTCAGCCTCGCGCACAACCTCACGCCGTTCGGCCAGGCCGGCGGCGCACCGATCGGCGCGGCAATCCTCTCCCAGCGTTCGGAGGGCCACTACGAGGAGTGTCTGGCCGTGCTCTCGGCGAAGGACGCAGTCAGCTTCGTCCCCGCGATCCTGGTGTTTTTTTTCGGCGGGCTGTACATCCTGCTGTTCGAGCAGTCCGTGCCGGACGCCCTCCGGCCGCTCTTCGGCGCCTTCAGCCTGTTCGTCGTCGTGATCGTGGGGAGCGCGGTCGCCATCTACCGCTACCCCGACGCCATGCGCCGGCTGCTCGGGCGCCTCGTCGGTGCCGTGAACCGCGCCGCTGCGCGGCTCCCGTTGCTGCCGAGTCTCGAGGAGGAGGAACTGGAGGAACGCCTCGCCAACTTCACGTCGTCGTTCGGCGAACTCGCCGCCGATCGGCAGACGATCGTGATCGCGAGCGCGCTGGCGACGTCCGCGTTCGTCGCGCAGGGCAGCCTCCTGTGGCTCACGCTCGCCGCCGTCGGGATCGACATCTCGGTCGCGCTCGCGATCTTCACCGTCCAGGTGTCGTTGCTCGCCGCCGCGCTGCCGTTGCCCGGCGGTAGCGGTGGCGTCGAGGGCACGCAGGTGCTGATGCTCGTGACGATCACGGGTGCCGCCTCCGCGCCGACGATCACCGCGGTCGTGCTGAGCCGCGGGCTCGTCTTCTGGACGCCGATCGTGCTCGGCTCGATCACGCTACTCGTCCTCGGCGTGGATACCGTCGCCGAGGAGGAGATCGTGTAGGGTGGCACCGAGCGCGGAGCCAACACCGGCGGCACCGTCCGCCTCCCCCAAAGAAGATCGACACGAATATTGGCCGAGGGGCGAAACGGGGGGACGATGAAAGACCAGCGGTTCGTCGCATCGGAGTGGGACTACTGTCTCGTGCTCGATTCGTGCCGGTACGACGTGTTCAGCGAGGTGTACGACGAGTACCTCGACGGCACCCTGGAGAAGCGCCGGTCGCCGGCCTCCTCGACGCCGGAGTGGGCCCACCGGACGCTCCGGGGCGACCTCGACTGGGCGTACTTCTCGGGCAACCCCTTCATCAACGGGCTGGGCATCCCGCTGAACGAGCTGAAGTGGGGGGCAAGCTGCGACTACGACTGGGTCGCCGACGAGCACCTCGCGGAGGTGTTCGACGTCTGGCAGGAGGGCTGGGACGACGACCTGGGGACGGTGCCACCCGACAGCATGACCGAGGCGTTCCACGACCACCGCGACGCCGTCGAGCGCCGCGAGCGGACCGTCCTCCACTACATGCAGCCTCACGCGCCGTACCTCGGGCGCGGGGAGGGGGGGAAGCTGACGACGATCCGCGAGGGGATCAAACAGCAGGGCGAGGCCGACGAGGAGGACGGCGGCGTCCTCTCGGCGGTCGGGGACAGAGTCCGGCCGACGGTCGAGTCCGTCCTCGAGGGGAGTTCGCTCGCCATGAAGGCGGGGCTGATGCTCGAACTCGACACCGCAGAGATTCTCAGCGACGGCACCCGGCAGACCGCAATGGCGTACCACGAAGAGAACCTCCGGATCGCCCTGGAGAGCGTCGTGGACCTGCTGGCGGAGTTAGACGGGACGGTCGTCGTCACCGCCGACCACGGCGAGGCGTTCGGCGAGCAGGGCGTCTGGGAGCACCACATCGAGACCCACATCCCGCCGCTGGTCGAGGTGCCCTGGCTCGAGGTTTCGGGGTGAGCGCGGCTGTGAGCCGGTCCCACGCTGGTACAGAAAGGGAATATTTATTATCGCCGGTGGAAACGAAATGCTATACTTGACACGTGTTGCCGGTTCCGCCCGCGCAGTCCAGCGCAGTGGCGCCACCCGTGTGTCCACTGACAGCACTCGTGTGTCCACCGGCGGCACTCGTGTGTCCACTGGCGGCACCCGTGTTTCCGGTGGCGGCACCCGTGTGTCCCGCCGACGCCGACGTCGTCCGCTCGACAACCAACCGTTCGACCGACGTTCGTTCGATCGACGCATGGCTGACAGATCCGCACCGCGGTTCGAGCCTCGGGAGGGAGGAGCCGCATGAACATCGGGTTCTTTACGGACAGCTACTTCCCGGAGATCGACGGCGTAGCGTACACGATTAAGCTCTGGCGCGACCGCCTGGAGGCGGCCGGCCACAACGTCTGGACGGTGTACCCCGACGGCGACTACGAGCCGGACGACCGGGAACTCCCGATCAGGTCGCTGCCGAACCCCTTTTACCGGGGGTACCGGATCGGGCTGTTCCGCCGGATTTCGACGCTGCCCGAGTTCGACGTCGTCCACTGCCACGGGCCGGGGCCGGTCGGCCTGCTCGGCCTCTACTACGCCCGCAAGTATGCCGTCCCGCGGGTGTACACCCACCACACGCCGATCGAGGAGTACTTCCACCAGAGCCTGAAGTCCCAGCGGCTCGCGGACGTGCTCGGCGGCATCTACGTCCCGCTGGAGACGAACCTGCTGGAACACTTCGACGCGGTGACGGCCTCGACTATGCGGATCAACCGCGATGTCGACTGCATCGAACTCCCGGTCGGCATCGACATGGAGTTTTTCACGCCGCGCCAGATGCCAGTGGCCGACGGCCAGCCGCTGATCGGGTACAGCGGGCGCCTGAGCCTGGAGAAAAACGTCGGCGAGATCCTCCGGGTCGCCCGCGAGCTGTCGGCCTGCCAGTTTCTCGTCGTCGGGGAGGGGCCCCACCGCCCTGACCTGGTGGCGGGCGCCCCGTCTAACGTCACCTTCCGGACGTTCCTCTCGCGCGAGGAACTCCCCCGCTTTTACTCGGCGATCGACGCGTTCGTCACCGCCTCGACGGCCGACACGCTGGGGCTGGCGACGCTGGAGGCCAACGCCTGCGGGACGCCCGTCGCGGCCGCGGACGTGGACCCGTTCACGGAGACCATCGGCCCGAAGAACGGCGCCCGCTTCAACTACGGCGACCTGGACGAGATGGCGACTGCTGTCGAGCGGTGTCTCGACGAGTCCTGGCAGCCCCGCGAGGCCGTCGAACAGTACTCCGTCGAGCGAACGATCCAGGAACTCGAACGGCTCTACTACAGCGTGAATCAGCGGACGGCCCCGCGAGTCGCTGCCGACTGATACTGATTTTGTGATTATTTTCCGCACCACATCGAAATATACACCCGGGCGTGATGTGTACTCATCTCGACACAGATCGGGACACCACTGTTTATCCCTGGGCATCTCCTACCCGCAGGTATGCCAGAGGAACTGCTGTTCGAATCCGAGAGCGACCAGAGCAGGGAGCAGATCGCGTCGTTTCTGCGGACCGTCGCGGACAACCTCGACGCGGGGGAGTCGATCACCCTCTCGGCCGGCGGCGACTCCGTGACCATGGCGCCGCCAGCCCACCCGACGTTCGAGGTGAAAGCCGAGCGGGAGGGCCCGACCGACGGCCCTACGGAGCTGAGCGTCGAGTTCGAACTGGAGTGGGACGAGCACGCCGCCGACGAGGGCGGGTCGGGCGGCCAGCTCCAGATCGAGTGAGCCGAGTGAGTCCCGACGCGTGATAGACGACAGTTTCAGCGGAGCTGACGCAGCGGAACCGCCAGCCGGCGGGCCGTTCGTGGAGCTGTACGACCGCGCGGTCGAGTCGCTATTGGACGTCGACGTGAGCGACGCCTGGGTCGACACCGGTGCAGGCCGGACCCACCTGCTGACGGCCGGCGATCCGGACGCGCGACCGGTGGTGCTGTTCCAGGGGAGCACGCTCACGAACCCGGTGACGCTGTCTTGGATCCAGGCGCTCGCCGACGAGTACTGCCTCCTCGCGCCGGACACGCCGGGCCAGCCCGGCAAGAGCGCCGCCGACCCGCCGGCCGAGTACGCCGCGTGGGTGCTCGACGTGCTGGACGGCCTCGACCTCGACCGGCCAGCGACGGTCGGGATCTCTCATGGCGGCGGCCTCGTGCTGGAGGCGGCCGTCCGTGCGCCCGACCGGATCGGCCCGGCGGCGCTGGTCGTCCCCTCGGGGTTCGGGACGCCGCTGTCGCCGACCCTCGCGCGAGTGGTCGACCCGTCGCTGGGCTACCGGCTGTTCGGCGGGCGCGCGATGCTGACCGGGGCACTCGCGCCGCTTTTCACCCAGTCGGTCCGGAACGTCGACCCCGTCGTCGTCGACACCATCGGGAAGGCGCTCCGGGCGGGCGCGCTGCCGGCGGAGTTCCCCGGCCCGGACGGCCGGGACGCTCTCGCCGACTTCGATGCGCCAGCGCTGGTGATCACCGGCGAGCGCGACCCCGTGTTCCCTGGCAGACGGACCTGCCGGCGGGCGCGGCGGGACCTCCCCTCGCTGACGGACGCAGTGACGCTTCCCGGCGAGCGCCACTACCTCTCGCCGGCCGGCCAGGACCGGACGACCGAGCGGATCCGGTCGTTCCTGGCCGACCACGGCGCCGACGCGACCTGATAGACCGCCGGCGACAGCCCCCGAAGCGACGGGGTTTTGCCTGCGACCCGCGTCGATTCGGACATGCGTCAGTTCATCGTGGTGGGCCACGACGCCCCGACGACGCCCGACTTCTCGCTGGACGACCTGCCGGGAGCGGGCCGGCTCGACCTGCTCGCGCGGTGTGTCACGAGTTCGCTGCTGCTCTCCCACGGTATCCGCGAGGACGTCCGAACGCACCTGGTGCTGGGCGACACGGTCACCGTCACCGTCGACGGGGCGACAGTCCAGCGGCTCAACCCCGACGAGCGCTCGACGGCGGCCCTCGTGCAAAACGCCCTCGAACAGCGCGGGGAGGCGGTCGGCCACGTGGCCGTCGAGCCCTCGCCGGGCGTCTCGCTCAGGCGGCTCGGGCTCGCCGAAACGCTCGACGTGGTGGCTGGTGACGGACAGCTCTGTGTCCTCCACGAGGACGGCACCCCTGCGCCCGACCTGGCGCCGCCGACGGACCCCGTCTTTTTGCTGTCGGATCACCGGGCGTTCACCGACGCGGAGCTATCGCTCGCCGACGGGCACGCGGACGTGCGGGTGACGCTCGGGCCCGAGAGGCTGCACGCCGACCAGGCGATCACCGTCGCGCATAGCTGGCTCGACACCGAGGGGTTCGGTAACTTTCATGGAAGTTTGTAGTATTCCGTAGGGTCGGCAGAGCTTTGAGCGTCGCGGACACACCCCCGACTATGACAGTCCGGGTTCGCGGGATCTACGCGACGGCACTGACGGCGCTTCTCGAGGACGTCGTGCAGGCGTCGCCGCCGATCCGGGAGCGGTTCGAGGAGTCGTTTCCCGTCGCGCCGGCCGACGCGGCCGTCGAGACGACCGACGACCGGCAGGGCCTGGGGATCCACGGCGACGGTGCGGCAGTCGACGGGGTCGTCTCCCGCCTGGACGGCCTCGCGCTGGACACCTTCGCCTGGGACGCTGCGCTCCCGCGCGGCGCGGTGTCGGCCGGGGAGGTCGTCGATACCCTCGGGAGCGGCGCGCTGGTCGCCTGCGACGACGCCGGGAACCAGGGGTTCCTGCCGTACTCGAAGACGGCCCGCTACGTCGAGGAGGGCGACACGCTGCGGGTCCAGGTCGCGGAGCCACAGCCGCCCTGGGCTGACCGCCGGCCGGTGCTCGACACGGCGGTCGAGATTCCGGGCGCGCTCGCGACGCTCGTTCGCGGGCGCGCGCCCGAACGCGACGGGCCGGAACTGGCAGACATCGTGCCGGCCGACCCCCCGGAGGGCTGGGGGATCGAGTGGCACCGCGACGCCGACGACGCCGATCTCGACGCGCTGGGTGCGACAATCGAACGGCTGCGCGAGCGCGCTGCCGACCTCGACGCGGCGCTCGCCGACGCCGACCCACCGGCCGACGCCGCGCCGGCGGTCTACTGGCCCGGCGAGCGCAGCGTCTACTGCTGGTTCGGCCGGGACTCGCGGTTCGCGCTCGACGGGCGCCGCCGGGCCGCGACGACCACGATGGCCGGCCATCACCGGATCAAGGCCGCCGACGAGCGCGCCAGTTCCGGCGTCGACTTCGTGGAAGCCGTTTGTGACAGCCCCGACGAGGGCGAGTTTCCCTTCGACGCGGTCACCCGGCAGTTCGGACCTGCCGAGGGCGACTCGGTCTCGATCGGCCACGGCAAGCCTGACGGCCGGTGTTACGACCTCGGCCCCGGAGAGGTGACCGGGCGGTCGACCAACGGTCAGGTGACCGTTCGCCGCGAACTCACCCCCGGCGGTACCTACGACGCGCTGGGCGGCGAGATCCAGCCCGGCGACGTTGCGATCACGAAGGTTAGGGAGGGGCGGTGGTGGTACCCGACGGTGTACCGCGGCGAGGACGGCGAGACCCGGGGGACGTACGTCAACGTCTGCACGCCCGTCGAGGTGTTTCCCCGAACGGTCCGGTACGTCGACCTCCACGTCGACGTGATCAAACAGCCGGACGGGACCGTCGAACGGGTCGACGCGGACGAACTCGCGGCCGCCGTGGACGCCGGCGATATCTCTCCAGCACTCGCGGAGAAAGCCCGCGACGTCGCGACGGCCGTCGAGAACGCGCTGTAATCGCCTCCGCGTGCATCATCGACGCCCTGGAAAACAACTGACAGCCAGTGTTGATAGTGATCGTTGTGACTCGTTGCTCGGGTATTCCTCAGACGCCAGTTTCGGGCCGTGAAACGACCGCGAATGCGATGTGGTGGTGAAAATACTCACAACAATCAGTACGAGACAGATCACAGCGTTCAAACGATAGCGAGTGAACCTATGCACAATGACGCTCCGCGTGACGAACTCACTCACCCGCGAGCGCGAGCGCTTCGAGCCACAGGACCCCGACTCTGTCTTGCTGTACTACTGTGGCCTGACGACCTCGGATCCGGCCCATCTGGGCCACGCTCGCGGGTGGGTCCACGTCGACGTGATGCACCGGTGGCTGGAGTGGCTGGGGTACGACGTCCGCCACGTCGAGAACTTCACGGACGTCAACGAGAAGATCGTCGCCCGCGTCGGCGAGGACGGCGACACCGAGGCCGACGTCGCCGCGTCGTACGTCCGTGACATCCTCCGGGACATGCGCTCGCTGAACCTCCTGCGCGCGGAGGTGTACCCGCGCGTCTCCGAGCACGTCCCCGAGATCGTCGACCTCGTCGAGCGCCTGATCGACCGCGGCTACGCCTACGAGGCCAACGGCTCCGTCTACTTCGACGTTACCACCTTCGAGGAGTACGGCAAACTCTCGAACCAGGACCCCGACGAGATGGAACCGCAGGGCAGCGAAGACGAGCAGGCCGAGAAGCGTAACCCGGCGGACTTCGCGCTCTGGAAGGCCGGCGGCGTCGACTCCGACGAGATCGAACAGCACCAGCACGACGCCGCCGCGCCGGCCGAGCAGGCTGTCGAGACCGCCCAGACCTGGGACTCGCCGTGGGGCCGTGGCCGTCCCGGCTGGCACATCGAGTGCTCCGCGATGAGTATGACCCACCTCGACGACACCATCGACATCCACGTCGGGGGCCAGGACCTCGTCTTCCCTCACCACGAGAACGAGATCGCCCAGAGCGAGGCGGCCACCGGCGAGACGTTCGCCCGCTACTGGCTGCACGTCCGCCTGCTCGACGCGCCCGACGAGGAGAAGATGTCCTCCTCGCTGGGCAACTTCGAGACGGTCGAGGAGGCAGCCGAGCGCTACGGCCCCAACGCCGTCCGGACGTTCCTGCTGTCGACGGCGTACCACAACGAGGCGACCTACAGCCCGGAGACGATGGCCGAGGCAGAGGAGCGCTGGGACCGCCTGGAGCGGGGGTACGAGCGCGCGGTCGACGCCGCCGACAGCATCGACGCCCGGACGAAAGTCGTCGACCAGTCGCTGCGGGACGCCATCCCGGCGATCCGCGAGGAGTTCGCGGCGGCGATGAACGACGACTTCAACACCCGCGAGGCGCTGTCGGCGCTGCTGGAACTGGTCAACGTCGTCAACCGCCACCTCGACGAGCACGCGGAGTACGACTACCGCGGCCTCCGCAGCGCCGTCGAGACGTTCGAGGAGTTCGGCGGCGGCGTCCTTGGCCTCCAGTTCGGCGATGCAGCCGACGACGGCGGCGTCTCCGTTGCGGAGGAGATGGTCGAACTCGTCCTCGACCTGCGCGAGCAGGAGCGCGCGGCGGGCAACTACGAGCGCGCCGACGAACTCCGCGACGACCTCGAAGCGCTCGGCGTCGAGGTACAGGACACTGACGACGGCTACGAGTACCGCTTCGAGTAGCCAAGCGCCGAGGGCTTTTTGCGTCTGACCAGCACTGGTCACGGTGCCAGCGGTTACTGGGAAGGATGGTTCCTCAAACGCCAGCAGTTTTTTGCCATCCGGGAGCAAGCAGGTAGATATGGGTGACTTCGACGGGCTCGATCTGCAGGCGGTCGAGGACCACCTCGACGAGGGCGACGAGCGAGGAGGTAGCAACCGCGTCGTACTCGGGGTGCTCGACGGGACGACGCCGCCCGAGGAGTGGGTCGAGGTGTTCGACTCCGGCGCGGTCCTCGTGCTGAACGTCGAGGGGGATCTGAACGAACTCGCGGCGGGCTTCGCCCGCGACATCAAGGAAGCTGGCGGGCACATCATGCACTTCCGGGGGTTCCTGATCGTCACGCCGCCGACCGTGCAGATCGACGCCGACCGGCTGGACTGACCGCCGATCAGTTCGCAGCAGCCAAGCGGCGAAGCTGATGCTGGCTCAGCGGCGTGGGAGGGAGTCACCAGCCTCGTTTCTCGACCGCGTCGATGACCGCTCGGCGTAGACACCGTCACTCGTGAATGTTGTTCCGGCCTCTCATACTGATTGTTGTGATTATTTTCAGCACCACATCGCAATAGCGGCGGTTTCACGGCCCGAAACTGGCGTCTGAGGAATACCCGGCGGTAAAGAGTCACAACAATCAGTATAAGCCTCATAGTGATTATTGTGAGTCGTTCCGGGATCGACCGCGGTACTGCGTGCGGTCGACCCGGTAAACAGTCACAATAATCACTATCAGCGCTCGACTAGCGACAGGTAGTGCCCGTCCCGATCGACGACGCGGACACCCTTCTCGGTCTCCTCGATCCGGCGGGCGTCGTTAGCGACGCGGTCGGCGATCGCCGCGGGGTCGTCGGCCGCGACGCCGAAGTCGACGTGGAGGCCGCCGCGGGCGTCGGCGATGCCGAGGTGTGGCTCCCACAGCTCCAGCGCGAGCGAGCCGGTAGTCATCCGGACGCGCGTGCGCTCCTCGCCGCGGTCGACCGTTTCGAAGCCGATCGCCTCGTAGAACGGGACAGCACGGTCGAGGGACTCGACCTCCAGGACGACCTCGAAGATGCCGTCGATCCCGGGGCCGTCGACCGATGACTGGCCGAGTTCGACGCAGTTGCCGTCGGGGTCGTAGAAGTACAGCGACGCCGAGTCGCCGAACGTATGCTCGACGAGGTCGAACCGGTCGTCGAGGCGGTCGTACCACTGGTCGTACTCCGGGGCCGGGATCGAGAGTGCATAATGGGTGTGGACTCCGCCCCGCGGCACTCCGCCCGGACTCCGCAGGATCAGGTCCGGATCGCCGGCCGCGAACGCCACCTCCACCTCGTTCTCGCGGCGCACCGCCAAATCGAGAAACGCCTCATAGAACGCCTGCGACCGGTCGATATACTTCGCTTCGAGCGCGAGCCACTCGAGTGTCCCGAGCATACCCCCGCTTGGGCCCGTCGGTAAATTACTGTTTTCCGTGTAAAAACAAATACACGATCTGGTTGATGAACATGAACAAGTCCCCGATTGAGGTTACGGTCACGATACACTTCGTTCTGACTACTGACCCAACTGAACAGTACCCACTTGCCGCCTTCGCGGAACAACCTCTCTCGGGCGATGTAAGCCAGTGCTCTATGGGAGTGTACCTTGTACTGGTGTGAATGAACAGTGCTTAAATTGCGAATTAATTCAGCGGACCACAGATATATTACAGCTTAGGACGTATAACGCATTAAGCAGGGACGCCAATGGATCTAACTGACACGCCAAACGATATTCGGGACGAAGATGAGGAACCGCCTGACTTCGAGGAGTGGGATGACCCGGAAGCAGTGCTGAAAGGCGGGCCGATCAGAGAACGAATGCTGGATGTAATGCTCCAAGTGCGGGAGCCAACGAAGGTCGCAGCGATTGCTAAGCGAGCTGACTGCGATACTGAAACAGCGCGGGATTACTTGGAGTGGTTCGCCGAGATGGGGATAGTCCGCGAAATCGAGGGGCGGCCGATCCAGTATGAGCGAAACGAGTCGTACCGGAAGTGGCGGCGCGTCGAGCAGATCCGTGAGGAGTACTCTGATGAGGAACTCGTGGAGACACTGAGCGAGACGATGGACACGATCGCAGACTATCGAGAGCGGTTCGACGCTGACTCGCCTGACGATGTGTCGTTGACGGACGCCGATTCCGGGACAACAGTTGAGGAGAGGTGGGAGGCGTTGAGCGAGTGGGCCACGCTGGAACGTCGGGCGGAGTTGTTGGATGCGGCGCGGCGAGATGAGAGCACGTCGGGTGGGAGTGTCGGGCGCATCGATGCCTGATGACGAGTCTGCAGGCGAGACTGGTCCGATTGATACAGACGTATTGCGGCGGATTGTCCGCCGGTTAGGCTATTCTGCTGACCGATTCGGGAGAAAAGAACTGGATAACTCTCCACGTACTCGCGTTCGACAGTATCAGTTCGGGTGCAGTCGGACGAGCACGTCGTCGCGGTCGGCCGGGAACCCGCTGTCGGCCCGGCCGTCGCGGTTCGAGGTGACGGCGTAGAGGTCGCCGTTCGGTCCCTGCTCGACGTGGCGCACCCGCCCGAGTTCGTCCGCCAGCAGCCCGGTGCTCGCGGCGTGATACGCCTCGTCCATCCAGTCCGCGTCGTGGACGGTCCCGTGGTCGGCCGAGAGCCGCGACCCGTCGCGTGCGATCGTGACCGCGAGGAGTCGCTGGCTGATGAGGCCGCCCACGAGCAGGCGATTCTGCAGCGACGGGACCGCATCACCGGTGTAGAAGCAACTGCCGGAGGGCGCCCAGGACGGTGCGTCAGCGACGGGTCGCTGGTAGCCGGTCCCCTCGTAGCTATCGAACTCGCCGCTGTTGCGGGCCTCGGGCCAGCCGTAGTTGCCGCCGGGCCGGAGGACGTTCACCTCGTCGCCGCCGCCCGGACCGTGCTCGGTGATGACCGGCGTTCCGTCCGGCAGAAACGAAATCCCCTGTGGGTTCCGGTGGCCGTACGTGAACACCCGCGGATCGGCGTCCTCGCCGATGTCGGGGTTGGCTTCAGGGGCAGTCCCGTCCGGCTTCACGCGCAGAATCTTGCCGCCGAGCTCGCCCGGATCCGCGATTTTCTCGGGGTTCTCGATCCCCGGATCGCCGTCCCCGGTCGCGATCCAGAGGTAGTTCGCCGGCCCGAACGTGATGCGGCCGCCGTTGTGGTACGTATCCCCCGGGATCCCCCCGACGATCGGCCAGGACTCCTCTGTGGGGTCCTCGGCAGTCGCGTCGAACGCCACGACGCGATTGCTGCGCTCGCCGTCCATCTCGGTCGTGAAGTAGGCGTACACCAGCGGCACGTCCGGATAGTTCGGATGGACAGCGATCCCGAGCAGTCCACCTTCACCGCCCGTGACGTACCAGCTGTCCTCCTCGGAGCCCGGATCGAGCGCCTCCGCGTCGACGACCGAGTCGGGTGCCGCGACCGGTTCGTACTCGCCCTCGTTGACGGTCAGAATCCGGCCGGTGCGTTCGGTAACGAACAGTTCGCCGCTCGGCGCGAACGCCAGGTCCCATCCGATCGCGAGGTTCTCGGCGAGCACCTCGAACCCGTAGCTACCGGGCCCGGGTGCGGTTTCTGGCGCTTTCCAGTCTGGGTCGTAGCGGTCCCAGTCAGCCGTCTCGTGGTCGACGGTCACGTCGAACGGGAACCGGTCGGACGCGTCGTCGGTCGGATCCGGCGTGGGCGACGGTGCGTCGTCCTCCTCGTTCAGGTTCGACAGACAGCCAGCGAGCGTCGAGAGCCCGAGCGCCCCGGTCGCCCGCAGCAGACGCCTGCGCGTGCTTCTGCCGGTCGTCATGTCCGCGAGTCGTGGGCTGATAGTGAAGTGTCTTCGGATCGGACCGTCGGCGATTCTCCCCCGGAAGCCGGTTAAACCGGAGGGACTCCTGGTCACCGACTGGCCGTCACGCGCGGTCAGTCACCCCCGTATCAGGGGGCGAACTATCACTGCCGACGCTCTTGGCAATGTCGTCGAGGGACTTCATCTCGAAAACGAAGTGATTCGCCGGGATCGCCTCGACGAGGGGCTCGTGGTCGGGCAACGGCTCGTGCTGGTCGGCGGTACCGTCGTTGTCGTGGAGGTGACAGACCCGGATCCTCTCGCCGAACGCCGCGACGAACGCCTTCCAGTCCTCGCCGTTCACGTTCGCGTGGCCGACATCCAGCGTGACGCCGAGGTACTTCGGGGTCACGTCGACGGTCTCCAGGACCGACGCGAGGTCCGCCGGCGTCGTGGTGTAGCGCAGCCTGTCCTCGTCGATGGGCTGGTTCTCCAGACACAGCGGCACCCCCAGCACCTGGGCGTACTCGGCACACTCGGCGAGCGACAGCCGGGCGTTCGCCCGCGCTTGCTCGCGAACCCACTCTGGGTAGCGCTTTGGGACCGACCCGCCGTGGACGACAACCGCCTCGGCCCCGGCGTCGGCGGCGTCGTCGATCGTCCGCTTGACGCGCTCGACGGAGTGCTGGCGGACCACCTCGTCGTAGCTGCCGAGGTTCCAGTCACGGAACGGTGCGTGGTAGGTGACGCTGACGCCGTGGCGGTCGGACAGTTCCCGGATCCCCTCGGGGTCGGGCGTGTCGGGGTGGCCGGCGAGGTACTCGCGTTTGAGTTCGACGTGGTCCAGCCCGAGATCGGTGACATAGCGCATGAACTCCGCGACGGTCGCCCCGAAGCGGATGTCCATCGCCGCGCCGACGCTTTCGGTCATCGCGGCCCTCCGTCGGCGCGGTACACCGGCTTCCCCGCCACGAGTGCGCGGGCGACTGTTGGCGTCGGCTCCCGGTCGATGACGAGCAAGTCCGCCCGCGCGCCGGCCTCGATGCGGCCCCGATCCTCGAACCCTACGGCGTCGGCGGGCGCGGCGCTGACCCGTTTGACTCGCTCGGGCAAGGGTTCCCCGGTGTCGACGAACGCGCTCGCCAGCAGCGACGGTGGGTGGTAGTCGGCCACGAGGGCGTCGACGACGCCAGCGTCGATCGCGTCGGCCGTCGAGAGGTTGCCCCACTGGCTCCCGCCGCGGACGAGGTTCGGCGCGCCCATCGCCGTCGTCATGCCGACCTCGGCGGCCCGTTCGGCCGTCGCCAGCGTGATGGGGTACTCCGTGATGTCGACGCCCGCGTTGGCGAGCCGTTCGACCTCTGCCGGGTGTTCGTCGTCGTGGGAAGCTGTCACCGCGCCGGCGTCGTGGGCCGCTTCGACGACCCGGTCGACGCGCTCGCGCAGCGTCGCCATCGGGATGTCGGTGCGCTGCTCGATCATCTCCTCTGCCTCCTCGATCGTGCGGTCGGTCGCGTTCTCGTAGTACCGCTTGAACGCCTCGATGTCCTGGAACTGCCCCTTGCCGGGGATGTGACTCATCACCGAGACGATGTCGGCGTCGCCGGTGCCGACCGCCTCAATCACCGCGTCGACGCAGCGTTGCTGGGTGACTTCACAGCGGGCGTGTAGCCGGTGATCCGCGAGCAGGTTGTCGGCGCCGGTGATGGCCGCCGTCAGCGTCGCGCCGAGTTCCGGCGAGCGATCCGCCTCTTCGTCGAGTTCGAAAGAGACGGCGTGGAACTTCGTCGTGATACCCGCCGAGATGTTCGCGCGGTCGGCCGAAGCGAGCGCCATCGGCATCCCGATGCGCTCGCCCGAGCGAGGGTGGAGGTGATCCTCGATGTCGTCGCCGTGGAGGTCGAGCAGGCCGGGCAGCACGAAGCGGCCGTCGGCGTCGATGATGGTGTCTGCATCGGTGTCGACGCTTCCGACCGAGACGATCCGGTCGCCCTCGACGCGGACGCCACCGTCGAGGACGGCCTCGGGCGTGACGACGCGCCCGCCGACGACGGCGACGCTTTCCGCGGCGGCCTGTGCGGCCGAACTCATCCGACAACCACCTCCCTGTCGTAGTCGTCGACCGGGACGACCCGCTGTAGGCGGCCATCTTCCAGGACGAGGACGCGGTCGGCGACGGCCTCGACCACGTCCGCGTCGTGGAAGACGCCGATGATCGTCGTCTCGGACCCGAGAGACGTCGACAGGAGATCGATAGCAGCCTGGCGCGTCTCGGGATCGAGCGCGCTGGTCGGTTCGTCCAGCAGCAGCAGCTCCGGCTGGGGCGCCAGCGCCTGCGCGAGGTTCACCCGCTGGCGCTCGCCGCCGGAGAACGTCGCCGGGTACGCCCGCCAGAGCGCCTCGGGCACCGACAGCGCCGCCAGCAGCTCGCGGGCGGTCCCGCGGGCGTCCTCGCGGTCGAGCCCCTGCTCGACCAGCGGCCGGGCCACCACGTCGACCGCGGGCACCCGCGGAATCTCGTCGAGGAACTGCGAGGTGTAGCCGATTGCGTCCCCGCGGAGGTCGATGACCGTCCGGTCGGGACAGGATGCCAGGTCGACGTCGCCGTCAGGGCCGTGGTAGACGACCGCGCCCGAACTGGGGTCGTAGGTACGATAGAGGCATTTCAACAGCGACGACTTGCCGCTGCCGGACTCGCCGACGACGGCGAGAAACTCGCCCTCCCGGACGGCGAACGATACGTTTTCGAGCCCGACGACCTGGGTGTCGCCGAGCACGTGCATGTCGAAGGTCTTCGAGAGACCGTCGACGGACAGGACTGTCATATGACTGAGTTGATAAGGGTCTGTGTGTACTCGTGGTGCGGGTCTTCCATGACGCGGTCGGTGAGCCCGGACTCGACGACCCGGCCGTGGCGCATCACCAGCGTCCGGTCGGCGAGCAGCCGGACGACGCTCAGGTCGTGTGAGACGACGATGGCGGCGACGCCCGCCTCGCGCTGGACGCGCCGGAACGTGTCCAGCACTCGGGCCTGGACGCTCACGTCGAGCCCGGCCGTGGGCTCGTCGAGCACGACGAGGTCGGGGTCGGTCGCCAGCGCGCGGGCGATCTGGACGCGGCGCTGCATCCCTCCGGAGTAGGTGCTCGTCGGGTCGTCCATCCGCGCGACCGGGATCTCCGTCGCCTCGAACAGCTCCCGGACGCGCTCGCGGACGTCCTCGTAGGATCGCCAGCCCGCCGAGAGCAGCTGCTCCGCGACGTTGCCGCCGCCCGTGAACTCCAGGGTCAGCCCGTCGCGGATGTGCTGATGGACCAGTGCAATCTCGCCTGTCCGGAGGTCGTGGCGCGTCTCGTAGTCTACGTCCAGCAAGTTCCCGTCGTGACCTGCGTAGCGGACCTCGCCGGCAGTCGTGGCGTCATCGTCGCGTTCGAGTGCGAGCAGTTCCGCCAGGCTGGACTTCCCGGAGCCGGACTCGCCGACCACGCCCAGCACCTCCCCGGCCTCGACGCTGAGATCGGCGTCGGCGCAGGCAACGACGCTCCCGCAGTGGGGACACTGGTTCGTCCCCTCGCGGTCGCCGGTCGACTCGAGACAGCGGGGACAGCCGGGGCCGTACCGCACCGCCAGGCCGCTGGCTTCCAGCAGCGTCACTGGCCGGTCCCTCCCTGGTCAGCCGCGGATCCGGTATCGTCGTCCGCGGCCGCGTCGGGCGTGCCCGGCCCCCAGTCGACTCCCTCGCGGTCGAGGTGGTGGTCCTTCGACAGCTCCGGGTGCTCGCGGCGCTTCTCGCAGAAGCTCGTATCGTTGCAGGCGTAGCGGGTCTCGAAGGCGTCCGCTCCTCGGTCGGTGGCCTCCTCGGAAACCTCCACGAGGTAGGTGTCGGTCGATCCGCAGGCGTGACAGGCCTGGTCGGGGAAGCGCTCGACCGTGAACTCCCGGTCGGTGAACGCCAGCGGCTCGACCGCAGTGTGTGGCGGGACGGCGTAGATGCGCGCCTCGCGGCCCGCAGCCAGGATCGTGAGGTGGTCCGCGTCGTCGAGTTTCGGCACGTCCCACCGCGGGATCGGCGAGGGATCCATCAGGTAGCGCCCGGCGACCATGGTCGGGTACCGGGCAGCGATGTTGATCTCGCCGTACTCGACGACATTCTCGTAGAGGTGGACCCACATCTTCCCGTAATTTGCGTGAGCGTGCCGGCGACGGTTGGCCGCATCAGAGGGATCGACGTTCCGCAGCGGGTCGGTGATCGGTACCTGCAACACCAGGCGCTGGTCGTCGGTCAGCACCTCCTCCGGGATGCGGTGGCGGCTCTGGATCAGGTCCGCCCCGGTGGTGTCGGTCGTCGTCGTCACGTCGGCGGTGTTGTCCGCCAGCCGCCGGATGTTAGCGGCGTTGACGCTCCCGTCCGCACCCTGGTCGATCACCTTGAACGTGTCCCCGGGGCCGAGCAACGACAGCGACGCCTGGATGCCGCCGGTCCCCCATCCGCGAGCCAGCGGCATCGGCCGGGAGGCGTACGGTACCTGGTGGCCCGGGATGGCAACCGCCTTCAGCATCGCACGCCGGACCTCGCGTTTGGTGTGTTCGTCGAGGTAGGCGTAGTTGTACCCTCTCAGGCCGTCGTCTTCCAGCGATGCGAGCGCAGCGTCGACGGACGCTGTCGGGACGGGTGTCCCGCCGTCTGCGGTGTCGGTGGCGGTCGGTGTCCCGCCGTCAGTCGTGCCTTCGCCGGGCGCCCCCTCGTCAGCGGCAGGCTGCTCAGTCATCGTCACTCGCCTCCGCGACTGCCGAGTCTGCGGGCTGGTCGTCCGCAACTCGGCCGTCGTCGCTCAGTCCCTGCCGTTCCCTGATCGCGCGGATACGGTCCAGAATCGACTGGAAGGTGACGTAGTGTGGCAGCTTGAGGTGCTCGATGAAGCCAAAGGAGTCCATCCCGTCGACCGTATCGAGGACGAACTCGGCGCGCTCGGCCGGTTCGGCCTCGCTGTCGAGCTGGATCGAGGCGTCGAGGACGGTCATCCCGATGGCCTTGCGCTCGTTGCGGCCGAACGTCAGCCCGTAGCCGAACGCGAACTGGGGGTCCGCCCGCTTCTCGTAGACGGGGACGACGGCCTCCGACTCGGTGATCTCGGTGTGAGTGACGGTCACGTCCTCACCGGTGTAGGGGTGCTCGATCCGGACCGGCAGGCGGCCGACGCGAACCTCCGCCAGCGTCGGGTGAACCTGCCCATAGCCCCGCAGCGCGGAGTAGCCAAGCGCGGTCACCGCGCCGGTCTCGCCGCGGGCCAGTTCCTGGAGCACCTCGTCGCGCTCGGGCGGGTGCGTGACCGACTCCCGAGTCGTGTCGTTGGGCTCGTCGCGCTCTGGTTCCTCGGGCTCGTGCAACAGCCCTTCCGACCGGAGCAGTTCCGTGACAGTGGTCAGCCGCTCGGGGTCGCCCTCGTCGTCGAGATCCCACTCGGCGGTGGGATCCCCTGGCTCGCCCTCCAGCAGGTCGAAATCCAGCAGTCGCTGGGTGTAGTCCTTCGTCGCGCCGAGGATCTGTCCGCCGGGGACGTCCTTGAACGCCGGCGAGACGCGCCTGCTGGCGATCATCTCCCCCGGATCGACTGTGGCCGTCGCATCGAATCGCTCCAGCGTCGACCGATAGGCACGCAGCAAAAACGCCGCCTCGACTGTGTCGCCCTGGGCCTGCTTGACCGCCAGCGCGGCCAGCCGCGGGGCGTAGAGGCCGCCCTCGCTCATCGCCTGCCCGGTGAGTCGCCCGAGCTGTCCCTCGATCTGGTCGACGCCGAGGGCGTCAACGTTGTCGTCGACGCGCTGTTTTTCGAACAACTGCTCGGCGCGCTCGATGATCTCCTCGCCGGCAGTCACCGCGACGTACCCCATTCAGGCCACCTCCACCGTCGCCGACCGCGGGAGTGTAGCCACGCGGTCCTCGGTTGCGAACACGGCGTCGACGCCGCGTGGGTAGCCCGACCCTGCCGCCGCGAGCGCGGTCAGTTCCGCCTCGGGCAGGCCCACCGACAGCGTCGCCGTCCCGTCGACGCCGGGCCCCGAGAGTGTCAGCGTCGTCCCGTTGCCCCCGCCGGCGGCGAGGGCGTCAACGCGGTAGACGACGGTCGCCCCGTCGCTCGGTTCGGTCAGTGATCCGCGTTCACAGTCCCGCACGTCCCAGCCCGTGTGCTCGCGGGCGTGGACGACGTCTGCCACCGCGTGCGGGGCATGGTCGAGTCGGCCCTGGGCGGCCAGTGCGTCCCGCAGCGTCTCGTCGTCGGTCGAAAGCGTCACCTCGTGGTCGAGAAGTGTCGCCACGACGGCGTGGTCCGCGGGCGCCGGTACGTCGTGGACGGTGCCGGGCCGGCTCATCGCCGCCAGGAGACTGTCGAACGTTCGGCGGGTGTCGTGGACGGGGTCGATGCCGAGGGCTCTCACTCCTGGCCCTCCATCGTCTCGAACTCCACAGCGGTGTGTTTGCTCTCGGCCCAGTCCCGGCGTCGCTGCTCTCGCTGGCGGGCATCCACGTCTTCGAGGGCGGCGACGATTTCTGGCGTCTCCGCGTGACCCGCGGCGACGGCGGCGTCGACGATGGCTCCCGAGAGTGCCGCGCGTTCGGCCTTGCCCGGTAGCATCGCGAACCCGCGCGTCCCGTCGAGGTCGACCTCTGCGGGCGTCACCACCACCTCGCCGAGGTTGAACGGGCGGCGTTCGACCGGGTCGCGCACCTGCTGCAACAGCAGTTGCGGCCGCGGCTCCTGGCGGACCGACAGCGGCGGATCGTCAGCGAGTACGTTGTTGGCAAACCGGGCGAGCGTCCCCTCCTCACAGGCGGCGATTAGCTCGAACCGGTCGGACCTGTCGTGTGGATCAACCATGCGCTCGGTCGAAACACGCCCAAACAACCGCATAAGGATTCTCTCGGTACTCTCTGATGCTCGCTCGCTGTGAGGGTTCGTTCCCCGTCCTGTGAGATAGCGTCTGGACGAGTCTGGACTGAAAGATCGGGGATGGGTATCGACATGGGACGGTCGACACCCACGACGGACGCTTTGGACTCTATACAGGCAATCGTTATTCAACCTGTTTGCCAGTTCCGAACTGATGTCCGACGACAAGGGTGACTACGCCCCAGGGGTATCGACACGACAGCACAGTCCTGACTCGGGACTGGTCGGGCGACGGAAGTTCATTGTCGGGGGGGCTGTGACGGCTGCCAGCGTGGGGCTCGCAGGCTGTGGCGGCGTGCTCGGCGGCGGCGGCGGGTCCGACGAGGTCGAAACCATCACGATGCTGCTCACACCGGGCACACCGGCCGACGCCCGGCAGCGGTACAAACCAGTGCAGAACCTGCTGAACGGCGAGGTCGACGGCGTCGACGTCAAGATGGAGGTTCCGCAGGATTACTCGGCGATCCGTCCCGCCCTGAAGAGCGAGCAGGCGGAGATCGGGATGGACGACGTAACGCTGCTCTCGAACCCGGATCTCATGGACGTTTACGGGACGACTGTGACGGGTGGGTCGGCGTTTTACTTCTCGTTGATGCTCGTCCCGCCGGAGTCGGAGATCGACGAACGGACCGACGTCAAAGGCAAGACGTGGGCGTTTGCCGACCGGCTCTCGACCAGCGGCTCCATCTTCGCGCTGTACACGCTCCAGCAAGCCGGGCTCGACATCGGCGATGCGCCGAAGGGTGATGCCGAGGACTTCGACGGGAGCTGGACCGACCACGACCAGGCGCTGCAGCGACTCGCCAACGGGGATGCCGACGGCGCTACCACCTGGGGGGGCAACGGGATCCCGCACCTCCCGGAGGGCACTGACGTGCCCCAGCGCGTCGAGGAGAAGAGTTCGTTCCTGGATACGATGGGCAGCGAGACGCCGCAGTTCAAGGCGATCTGGTGGTCGTTCCCGATCCCGAAACAGCCGATGTACGCCCGTAGTTCCTGGGAGTCCGAGAAGAAAAGCGAGATCGGCGAGGTGCTACTGAACTCCACGAAGGACAAGATCACGGAGTACTACCCGGAGGAGTACAACGAGGAGAAACTGCCCTTCACGACGTTGACCGACACGTCACTGGAGGACTACGAGCCGGTCAGAAAGCGCATGAACGCCGTCGGCATCGAGTTCGACGCATAACTGCATGTATTTCCAATGAGTACACTGACAATCGAGAACCTCTCGAAACAGTACGGTGACGTGACCGCCCTCGAGGACGTGTCCTTCGAGATCGAGGACGAGTTCGTCGTCCTGCTGGGTGAATCGGGCGCTGGCAAGTCGACGCTATTGCGGTGTGTCAACGGGCTGACCGAGCCGACGAGCGGCACCATCTCGCTGGGCGGCGAGCCGATCAGCGACTCCCAGGCGGACATCGGGATGATCTTCCAGCAGCACAACCTCGTCGACGGCGTATCGGCGTATCTCAACGCGCTCACGGGATCGCTCAACCGGGTGTCGATGCTCCGGAGCCTCCTCCAGTGGCAGTCCCGGGCTGACAAGCTCAGTGCGCTGGAGGCGCTTGAGACCGTCGGGCTGCTCGAAGAGAGCCAACAGGGGGTCTCGCAGATGTCCGGCGGCCAGCAGCAGCGCGTCGGCATCGCACGGGCACTCGTGCAGGATCCGCGGCTGCTGCTGGCGGACGAGCCAGTCGCCAGCCTGGATCCGTCCAGCGCCGAGACGGTAATGGGGTACCTCCGCAAGGCCGCCGAGGAACACGACGTGACCGCACTGGTCAGCCTCCACCAGGTCAACATCGCCGCCCACTTCGGCGACCGCTTCATCGGGCTGCGCGACGGGCAGAAGCTGTTCGACGTCGAACGCGAGGAGCTCTCGCCGGAACTGATCGACGACCTCTACGGGAGCGTCGAGACGGTCGCGCTCGCGAAGCCGGAGGAGATTGCCGGGGCGGGTCCCGGCGAGCTCGACGGCGTGCCGGGAGAGATCGAACAGGAGATCGAAGCGTGAGTACGCCACCGTCGAAGGGGGACTCCCTCGCGGCGTACTTCGGCTACGCCGAGATCGGTGACTCCCCCGCCGAACGGAAGCTCCAGGAGATGAAGCGCCGCAAAACGCGGCGGCGACTCTGGACACTGGCCGGAGTGATCGCCACCGGGACGCTCTTTTATGCGAGCCTGCTCCTCATCGAGTTCAACGTCGCGGAACTGATCGGCCAGCTCGACCAGTTCTACGAGGCGCTGCTTGAGTACTTCCCGCCGACGACGTACTTCGGGATCCCGTTCGTCGACGTGGGCGCGTACGTCGACTTCATGATCGCGGAGAACCTGATCCTCACCGTCGAGAACGGGCAGATCGTCTGGGGTGCGATGTTCGTGACGATGGCCGTCGCCTTCGCCGGCACGGTGCTGGGGTTGCCCCTGGCGCTGTTTTTCGGCGTCATGTCCAGCGAGCGCGTCATCCCCTACCCGTTCAACTTCGTCTTCCGGGCGACGATGAGCCTGATCCGCGCGATCCCGGGGCTCGTGTGGTTTCTGATCCTGATCCCGCTGGCGGGCGTCACGCCGTTTACCGGTGCGCTGGCGATCATGGTCGACACGACCGGCTACCTCGGGCGGCTGTTCACCGACGAACTTGAAGAGATCGAGGACGGTCCTATCGAGGGGATCCGCTCGACCGGCGCCAGCCGCTCGCAGGTCGTCTCCTTCGGCATGCTGAGCCAGGTGTTCCGGCAGTTCATCGCCTGGATCGCCTTCGACCTCGAACATAACGTCCGGGCAGCAATCGGGCTGGGCATCATCGGCGCCGGCGGCCTCGGGCTGGAGCTGTACATCCAGCGCCAGACGTTCCACTACACCGAGATGATGGCCTGCATCATCCTGATCTTCCTGCTTGCGGGCTCGGTCGAGCTGATCAGCCAGCGGGTCCGGTCGGCGCTGCGCGATGACGACACTGTCGAAAAGTCCGGCGTCCTCGAAGCGTTCGTCAACGCTCCCCGGAACATCCTTGCCTCCACGATGGGCCGCCGCGGGCGATGACCTGCTACGAGGCGTACGGGCCGGACCGGACGTGAACGCTCGGGCCGGACCCGACGCTGCACGACCCCGTCTGATAGTGATTGTTGTGACTCGTTACCTCGGGTATTCGCCAGACGCCAGTTTCGGGCCGTGAAACCGCCGCTACTGCGATGTAGTGCCGAACATACTCACAACAATCACTATGAATCACCGAAAGCGAATCCTTCCATAATCAATTCACAGTAACACAGCCACAACAACTACTAACACCCACAGAAAAGCGAGTACATGGACCTGCTGGCGCTGTTAGACGAACTCCGGATCATCGGCCAAAACGGCAAAAAGTACGCCGATGACCCCTACGACGAGGAGCGGTACGAGCGGATCCTCGAACTCACCGCCGAGTGGTACGGCCACGCCCTCGACCTGCCGCCGGCGGAGGTCCGCGACCGGTTCGCCGAGGAACTCGGCCACGTCACACCGAAGCTCGGCGGCGATGCCGCCGTCTTCGACGACGAGGGCCGCCTGCTCGTCCAGCGGAGAGCCGATGACGGGACGTGGGGGCTTCCGGGCGGCTTCGTCAATCCCAACGAATCCCCCCGCGAGACTGCAGTCAGGGAGACCCGCGAGGAGACCGGGCTGGTCGTCGAGCCCGAGGAGCTGATCGGCGTCTACACCCGCAAACCCGGCGAGTGCGGCCCGCACTCGCTCGTCGTCCACGTGTATCGCTGCACCAGGGTCCGCGGAGAACTCGAGACATCACCGGAGACGGAGGCAGTCGAGTACCGCCCTGTGGCTGCGGTCGACGACTGGCACCGGAACCACGGGTCTATGGCGCGGGACGCGGTCGAGCACCGGGCGGATCGCTGATAGTGATTGTTGCGAGTCTTTACCGCTGAAACGTCCGTTCCGCTACGCCGTGCCTGCGCCGGACACTGGACGGAGTCACGTCTGGCTGTATCTCAGCCTCCCGGAGTCCACCTAACACCGCTCACCCGTCGCCGAGCCACGGCGTCTCATCGCCTTGGCCGCTGGTCTTGTAGGTGCCCTGGGCAGTGGCGACCGGGTCCCCGTCCTCGTTTGCGACGTCGACCTGCACCATCGAGAGGCTGGAGCCGTGCCTGATCACGTCGGCGGTCGCGTACAGGTCCGACGTCGCCGGCGCGAGGTAGTCCATCCGCATGTCGACGGTCGGCGAGACGTCCATCGACAGCGAGATGACCGCCGCGCCGCCGGCGGTGTCGGCCAGCGCGTACGTCACGCCGCCGTGCATGACCTCCCCGTGCTCGTTCGAGCGCAGCGACTCGTCGTAGCCGAGACGGGCCTCTGCGTGGCCGTCGCTCGCTTCCGTCACCTCGATCCCGAGCAGTTCGACGAACGGCGTCCGGTTGAACAGGTCGACGATGTCCATGCACCGGGCAGGGGACACAGCGACAAAAAGCTCAAGGAACGGGCACCAACGGGCCGGGCGTGGATCCGGCGTCCCCGCTCGATGGAGCGGTCGGACTGGCGGTCAGGGCAGGTGGAGTTCGATGGCCGCGCCCTGACCGAAGCCGACGCACTCGGTCGCGAGGCCGAGGTCGGCGCCGCGGCGGTTCATCTCGTGGGCGAGTGTCACGGGCAGGCGCGCGCCGCTTGCGCCCAGCGGGTGGCCGAGCGCGATGGCGCCGCCGTTGACGTTGAAGATGTCGTCGTCGAAGCCGAGTTCGCGCTGGGAGTACAGCGCCTGGCTGGCGAACGCCTCGTTCAGTTCGACGAGGTCGTAGTCGTCGAGTTCGCGGTCGGTCCGCTCCACGAGGCCGCGGGTCGCGGGCACGGGGCCGATCCCCATGACTGTCGGGTCGACGCCCTCGACGTTGTGGTTGCCGACCTCGGCCAGCACGTCGAAGCCGTGGTCGTCGGCAAACTCGCGGCTGGTGAGCAGCAGGCCCGAGGCGCCGTCGGAGATCTGGGAGGCGTTGCCGGGCGTCACGGTGCCGTCGGATTTGAACACGGTGGGGAGCTGTGACAGTTTCTCCAGCGAGGTGTCGTAGCGGATCCCCTCGTCTTTCTCGACGACGCCGTCGTCGGTTTCGATCGGGACGATCTCCTCGGCGAAGTGACCCGCATCGGTGGCTTCGGCGGCGCGGTCGTGGCTCCGGAGCGCGTACTCGTCCTGTTCCTCGCGGGAGACGCCGTGGGTGTCGGCGACCTTCTCGGCGGTCATCCCCATCTGGAGGTGGGCGATGTTGTAGTGGTCGTTCAGCCGCGAGTGGACGTTGTGAGTGTTCTCCCCCATCGGAACACGGCTCATCGACTCCATACCGCCGGCGATGAGGCAGTCGCGCTGGCCGGCGGCGATGGCGTCGGCAGCGCGCATCACGGCCTCCGCCGAGGAGGCACACCAGCGGTTGATCGTCGTCGCCGGCGTCTCCTCGCCCAGCTCTGACAGCAAGGCGATGACGCGGGCGACGTTGTTGCCCTGCTCGCCGCGCTGCTGGGCGCAGCCCCACAGCAGGTCGTCGACGTCCGCACCCGTGAGCCCGGTCCGGTCGAGCATCTCGTCGATCAGCGGGATCGAGAGATCCTCGCTTCGCACGTCGGCGAAGACGCTGTCCTCTTTGCCCTGTGGCGACCGCACTGCCTCAACGATGACTGGCGTGTTCGGTGTCATTACACCCTATTCGCCGCTGCTCCTGTTAAAGCCAGTGAAACCACCGTTTTTGCGACCCGATGCTGAAAACACTCACGCACGACCGTATCAGGTGAGGATTCCCCCGGCGAGCGGCGCGGTGAGGCGCGCCGCAGCACGCGGCGCTACAGCTGCTGGCGGAACTCGCCCAGCGGCGGGAACCACAACGTCTCGTCGTCGGCCTCGTCGCGCACGGCAGGCGCGAGCGCGTCGGCGTCCCGGACCAGCGGGGACATGAAATCCGCGGCGCCCATCCTGTTGACTTCGACGCCGGCGAGCAGGCGGTTGAACGCCGGGAGCATCACCAGGTCGGCGCCGTCGTGGACGCCGTTGCCGGCGAGATAGCAGGGGTGGCGCTGCCCCTCGATGTCGATCGTCGGGTGGTCGTGGCCGACGACATACCGGTCGGCGTCCGCCTCGGGGGTGACGTGGCCGTGACAGATCACCGTGTCGCCGACGCGGTACTCCGGGGTCGTCGGCCCGTTCCAGACGACGTCGAGCATCGTGTCGTGGTTGCCGGGCGTGACGACGATCCGCGCCCCGGCGTCGCGCGCGACCGCCCGCAGACCGGAGAGCGTGTCCTCGACCAGGACGGGGACGGTGTCGAACGAGTGCAGCAGGTCGCCCGCGACGACGACCTCGGCCGGGTCGAAGCGGGCACACAACGCCTCGAAGCGCTCGACCATGTCCTCGCCCTCGCCGACCGGCAGATCGACGGTCGAGGCCGCGCCGCGGCCGACGTGGAGATCCGCCAGGATCAGTGTGTCGTCGAGCATGGCCGCACGGTCGCGCAGTCGCAAGTCCGCGAGCGCCTCCATACCGGTGCCTCGGGGCGGACGGCCAAAGGGCTGCCGACAGCGCGGCCGCGCCGCCCGTTGTGACCGGACTCGCGTGCGTGCCAGAAACGGGGGAGTTTTGCCCCTCGCACCGTTCGGGGTAGCCATGGACGCTACCCACTACGAAGACTGGCTGCGGTCGCTGCGGCGGGAGTTCCACCAGCGACCCGAACCCGCCTGGCGGGAGTTCTGGACGACCGCGCGGATCGTCGAGGAACTGGAGGCGCTCGGGGTCGACGACATCGCCGTCGGGCCCGAGATCCTCGTCGGCGAGGACCGCCTGGGCCTGCCAGAGGACGGGGAGTTCGAGGAGTGGCTCGACCGTGCCCGGGACCTGGGCGTCGACGAGGACCTTCTCGATCGGTTGGCGGGCGGCTACACCGGCGCGATCGCCACTGTCGAACGCGGCGAGGGGCCGACGATCGCACTCCGCGTCGACATCGACGGCCTCCCGCGCGCGGAGGCGACCGACGAGAGCCACGTCCCCGTCGCCGAAGGGTTCGAGTCGCAAAACGATGGTCACATGCACGCCTGCGGCCACGACGCCCACATCACGTTCGGGCTGGGTGTCATCAGAGCGATCCAGGACAGCGACTTCGCGGGGACGCTGAAAGTGCTCTTCCAGCCCGCCGAGGAGGTCGTCGGCGGCGCGAAGGCGGTGGCGACCAGCGGCCACCTCGACGACGTCGACGCGCTGCTGGCGGTGCACGTTGGCCTCGATCACCCGACGGGCGAGGTCGTGGCGGGCGTCGACGGGTTCCTCGCGGTGTCGCACGTCGACGCCCGGTTCTCGGGCGAGGCGGCCCACGCCGGCGGGAAACCCAGCGCCGGGCGCAACGCTGTCCAGGCGATGGCGACCGCGATCCAGAACCTCTATGCGATCCCGCGCCACGAGGACGGCGCGACGCGGATCAACGCCGGCCGCGTCGGCGGCGGCAACGCCTCGAACATCATCGCCGAGGACGCGTTCATCGTCGGCGAAGTCCGCGGCGAAACGACGGAACTGAAAGAGTACATGAAGGAGGAGGCCCACCGGGTCATCCGCAACGCCGCCGAGATGCACGACTGCGAGATCGAGATCTCGGGCGGGAGCGAGGCACCGAGCGCGGAGAGCGACGAGGCGGTCGTCGAGCACGTCGCACGCGTCGCCAGCGACAACGACCGCGTGACGTCGCTGCTCCGCCGGGACGACCTGGGCGGCAGCGAGGACGCCACCTACCTGATGCGGCGGGTCCAGGAGCGCGGCGGGGTCGCCGGCTACGTCGCGGTCGGGACCGACCACCCCGGCGGCCACCACACCGCGACGTTCGACGTCGACGAGGCGTCACTGCTGGTCGGCGTCGAGGTGTTGACCGACGCCGTGCTCGCGCTGGCGGACGACTCGTCGCTGGTCGACGGCGAGGAGGAAGCCGGAGCGAAAGCAGACGGTTAGTTCTGCCAGCGGTCGATCGTCTCGTACTCGCCCTCGGGGTTCTCCCACAGCAGCGTCACCGTGGCGCCGTCGAGGGAGAACTCGCCGTCCCCGCACATCTGCACCGGGTTGTCGTCATCGACGACGAGCGCCATCCCCGGGGACACCCAGTTGTCCTCGGCCAGCCCGAACTCCTCGTGTGCGCCGTACTCGCCGTTCGGATCGATGTCGCCGGTGCAGGTCGCACCCTCGACTCTGACGGTGAGCTGCATCGGGTTGATCCGCGCACCCTCGCGATGTCTGATGAACAGTGCGTCCGCTGTGTCGGGGTTGTCCGTGTAGTCGAAGGCGATCTCCGGTTCGGGCTTTTCGGTCTGCTCGGAGTCGAAGCTGAAGTTCCCGAAGAACATCGCTGCCGTGAGGATGACGACGATCACCGTCGCCATCAACAGCAGCGCACCGCTGAACGCCGATCCTCTGTCGGTGTGTTGGTCGTTCATGTTGTCTCCCCGTCCGAGTCCGTACCCGTTCGCGTCCCACCGCGCGTCTGTTACATGCACAGTTCCATACTACCGCTATATAAACTTGTTGTAACGATTATGGAATCGCGTGTTGGACGTTTCAGCCCGTGAGACCAGCGATATTGGGCCCCAGTGCTGAAAATACTCACGCACGACCGTATGAGTGAATCACGTCTGGCTGCAAATCACGTCTGGCTGTACACTCCGCGATATCGGGCAGGCGGAACTCCCGTGTCACGGCCGCAGTCGTCATAGTGATTGTTGTGAGTATTTTCAGTAGTACATCGCACTAACGACGGTTTCACGCCTCGAAACTAGGATCTGACGAATACCCGGCGGTAGAGAGTCACAACAATCACTATCACCCCTGACTATCCGGGTTTTGACCTTCTCCTGTGGTCAGACCGGTCGTAAAGAGTTTTGTGGTGTACTGTCGTAGCCCGACGCATGAGCGAGTACACGGTGGCGTTCGAGAGGACGGGCAAGACCATTACAGTCTCGGACAAGGAGACGATCCTCAGCCGGTGCATCGAGGAGGGGATCGCCCAGGAGTACTCCTGCCGTGTCGGGATGTGCCTGGCCTGCTCGGCGGAGATCGTCGAGGGCGAGGTCACCCAGCCCGCCGCCCGCGGGCTGACCGAGGCGGAACGCGAGGAGTACGCGCTGACCTGCATGGCCCGGCCACAGTCCGACCTCGTCCTCGACAGGGGGCAGTACCCGCCGAGCATCGAGGACGATATCGCGGCGGCCGAAGGATCTGGAGAAGATACCGCGACTGCCGACGACTGATAGTGATTGTTGTGACTCGTTACCGCCGGGTATTTGCCAGACGCTAGTTTCGGGCCGTGAAACCGCCGCTACTGCGATGTGGTGCCGAAAATACTCACAACAATCACTATGACGCGACCGCTGTTCTTGCCCGGTTCCGGCGCCAGAAGCCGGAGAACCCCGTCGACAGGCCGACAGTGCTACTCGTTCACGCGAAGGGGAGCCCATTTATGGATGGGGCGCGTAGTAGCGGTAACGGCTGGCGCCAGTGCTGGACTGCGCACCCGATCTTATCAACCATGACAGGCCGCGTATACAAACTCCACTCGACGCTCGAACTGCCCCTGGAAGACGTACACGACCACTTTGACGATCCGGAGCTGCCGGACAGCGTCGACGACGTCGACATCACGCGCCGCAACAACACGCTGATCATCAGCGCCGTCCCGTCCGACGACAGCATCAGCAAGTACACCCCGACGGCCCAGTTGAAAGCCAGCGTCACCGAGAACCGCGTCTACGAGGAGGAACCCGAGGACGGCCCGGGCGGGCCGTCGCGCGGGGGCGGCCCGCAGTGGGGCACCCTCGAGGAGGAAGAAGAGATCGAATCCGAACTCGTCGAGTATGCCTGCTTCAAAGGTGACCGCGAGACCGTCCTCCAGAACACTGCGCTGCAGTACGAGATGTTCGAGGTGCTCTGTGCGATCGCCCGCCAGGCCGAGAAGGGTGCCCTGACGGCCGTCGCCGCGCGCGACGAGGAGATCGAGGCGATCCGCATCGTCGACGGCGAACGACGGCCGGCCTCCGTGACCGTCGCCGAGGAGCCCAGCACCGACGAGGAGTCCGGCGGCGTCGACTGGCGCGACAACGAGTTCATCGGTTGATCGGCCTCCCCAGGGTCGACGGCGGTCGCAGTTCTCACCCCGGGTTCCCGACGACAGCCCCCCCCGTTCTCGACGGTGCGGTTTTCGGCTGTACAGACATACACATTCACGAACAAATCCGGGTGTTCTCTCGAAGGAAAAAAGACCACAGTGACGCGATCGAACGGACTCGGAAACCCTTTTTTGACTGAGGCAATTCAGAAATGACAATGAGCGTCGAGTGGGAGGAAGACGACCCGTTCGAGGAGCAACGGGAGAAGGTCGAGAACCCGATGAAGCGGCTGTTCCGGGAGTACGGGGTCCGGTACAAGTTCCAGGTGCTGGTCGGGGTTTTCGCGAGTATCTTCGCCCGGCTGCTGGATTTGGTGCCGCCGGTGTTGCTCGGGTTCGCCATCGACGCCATCTTCCGGCGGGACAAGAACTTCGCTGACGTATGGTTCGTCCCCGACAGCCTGATTCCCGCGGGTCAACAAGAGCAGTTGCTGTTGACAGTCGCGCTGATCGGCGGCGCGTTCCTGTTCGGGTCGGCGTTTCACTGGGCCCGCAACTGGGGGTTCAACTCCTTCGCCCAGAACATCCAGCACAACGTCCGGACGGACACCTACGACAAGATGCAGCGGCTGAATATGGACTTCTTCGCGGACAAGCAGACCGGCGAGATGATGTCGATCCTCTCGAACGACGTCAACCGCCTGGAGCGGTTTCTCAACGACGGGATGAACTCGATGTTCCGGCTGACCGTGATGGTACTGGGTATCGCGGGCATCCTCTTCTATCTGAACTGGCAGCTCGCACTGATCGCGCTGCTGCCGGTGCCGCTGATCGCGCTGTTCACCTACATCTTCATCCGGATCATCCAGCCCAAGTACGCCGAGGTCCGGTCGACCGTCGGCACGGTCAACTCCCGGCTGGAGAACAACCTCGGCGGCATCAAGGTGATCAAGTCCTCGAACACCGAGGAGTACGAATCCGACCGCGTCGACGACGTGAGCCAGGACTACTTCGACGCCAACTGGGACGCCATCGACACGCGGATCAAGTTCTTCCCGGGGCTGCGGCTGCTTGCCGGCGTCGGCTTCGTCGCGACGTTCCTGGCGGGCGGCATGTGGGTGCTCGCGGCCGAAGGGGACGCCCCCTGGATCTTCACCGAGCCGCTGGGGCTGGGCGAGTTCGTCACGTTCATCCTGCTGACCCAGCGGTTCATCTGGCCGATGGCCCAGTTCGGGCAGATCATCAACATGTACCAGCGGGCGCGGGCCTCCTCGGCGCGGATCTTCGGGCTGATGGACGAACCCTACCGGGTCGCCGAGGCCGAGAACGCGCCCGACCTGGAGGTCACCGAGGGCCGCATCGAGTACGACGACGTGAGCTTCGGCTACGACGCGGACGAGGAGCCGATCCTCGAAGACATCGACTTCGAGGTCGAACCCGGCGAGACGCTCGCCCTCGTCGGCCCGACCGGCGCCGGCAAGTCCACCGTGCTGAAGCTGTTGCTGCGGCTGTACGACGTTGAGGAGGGCGCGATCCGCGTCGACGGCACCGACGTCCGGGACGTGACGATCCGCAGCATCCGGCAGTCGATGGGGTACGTCAGCCAGGACACGTTCCTGTTCTACGGGACCGTCGAGGAGAACATCGCCTACGGCTCCTTCGACGCGAGCCGCGATGAGGTCATCGAGGCGGCGAAGATGGCCGAGGCCCACGACTTCATCACGAACCTGCCGGACGGCTACGACACCGAGGTCGGCGAGCGCGGCGTCAAGCTGTCGGGCGGCCAGCGCCAGCGGATCTCGATCGCCCGGGCGATCCTCAAGGATCCGGAGATCCTGATCCTCGACGAGGCCACGAGCGACGTCGACACCGAGACGGAGATGCTGATCCAGCGCTCGCTGGACGAGATCGCCACCGACCGCACCACCTTTGCGATCGCCCACCGCCTCTCGACGATCAAGGACGCCGACAAGATCGTCGTCCTCGAAGGTGGTCAGATCGTCGAGCGCGGCACCCACGAGGAGCTGCTGGACAACGACGACCTGTACGCCCACCTCTGGGGCGTCCAGGCCGGCGAGATCGACCAGCTCCCCCAGGAGTTCATCGAGCGCGCCGCCCGCCGGCAGGCCCGTACCGAAGTGACTGACGACGACGACTGATATACAGCCAGACGTGACCTCGGACCGCGCTGTTTTAGTTCCGCCGGCACTTTCGAGGGAACAACTGTGGCCATCACGGACAAGATCTACGTCAAAAACCACCAGCAGCTCGTCTCCCAGCTCGAGCGGTCGTTCCCGAAGGGGGCGTTCAAGGGGGCGACGATGGACGTGCTCTACCAGGGCGAGGGGCTGTCGAAGCTCAACGACGCCACCCGCGACCGGGTGCTGGACTTTGCGGAGGATTTCCTCGACTGCGACTGCGAGGCCAACCCCCACTGTGGCTGTGCCGAGCGGAAGTTCCTGCGCTACCTGCTGGAGCTTCGCGAGCAGGGGCTCGGGCCGGACGCCATCGTCGACGTGATGGGCGACGACTACATGCTGTACGCCTACCCCGGCGACGTGCTCTCCTTTCTCGACAACTCCGTGCGGACGCTAGAGGCAGCGGAGGCGCTCGCGGCGGTCGACGGGAAACCCGCGGCTGCCGAGGACGTGCGGGAACTGCGGCAGAATCTGGTCCGGTAGCCCGGTTAGTCGTCTTCGAGCGCGTCGGCGATGCGGTCCAGCGAGCGGCGAACGTCGTGGACCTCGTCGCGGAGCTTGCGGACTTCGCGGATGAGTTCCTCGTTGTCGCCGCCCTCCTGCTGGCCGCCGCGCGGGCCACCGGGGCCACCGCCCATGCCGCCGGGGCCGCCGCCCATCATGCCGCCCATCATCTGTGCAAAGGGGTTTCCGCCGCCACCCATGCCGCCGCCGGGGCCGCCGCCCATCATCTCCTCGGGCGGGCCGCGGGGCTCCTCGCCCTCTTCGCCCTCCTGCTCGGCGCGCTTCTGTCGGATCTCCTCGACGCGCTCGCGGAAGGATTTCTCTTCCCCGTCGTCGCCGCCAGCCTCGTCACCGGTCGATTCCTCCGCCGTCGATTCGGTCTCCTCGGAGTCGTCTGCCATACCTCTGCTTCCCGTGCGCGCGGGAAAAGAGTTCCGTCACTCTTCCTTAGAGCAGGAATCGGTCGGTGTCGTCGCTCATGTCGGTGAAGGCGTCGGCGGCCGCCCGGAGGTCGTCGGCAGTCGACTCGCCGAAAGAGGCGATTTCGACGCGGACGCCCTCGTGTTTCAGGTGCCCACAGAGCCGCGCGAAGTCGCCGTCGCCGGTACACAGCGCGATCGTGTCGACGTGGTTGGCCAGCGTCACGGCGTCGAGGCTCATCCCGACGTCCCAGTCGGCCTTCTTGCTGCCGTCGGGGAACGTCCGGATGTCTTTGATGCGGGTCTCGAAGCCGATGTCGGAAAGCGCCTCGAAGAACCTCTCTTCCTCCGGCGCATCGGCCCGGATTACGTACGCGATCGCCCGCGTCAGTTCGCGGCCGTTGACGGCCGCCTCCAGCAGTTCGGCGTAGTCGATGTTGCGTGTGTACATGCTCTGGGCCGAATGATAGAGGTTCTGCGAGTCGACGAGAACTGCGATCCGCTGGCGGGGATGAATGTCGTCCATATCTACTGTCAATAAGCCAGCGTCAAAGGCGTTGGGCTCCGAGCGCCCCACAATCCCGGCCAACACTGCCCGTTCCGCAGCCACAACCGCAGGCCTGGCGACCCGTTTTGTGTGTCATGATATGCCACAGTAGTTTTTATGTACGTGATTCCCAGTGTTGAGGCATGGACGGGGAAATAGGAGTCGTGTACGTCGACGACGAGCCGGGGTTTGCGGATCTCGCACCGGAGTTGCTCGAGGGGGAGCGGGATCACCTCTCGGTGGAGTCGGTCACGAGCGCAGACAGGGCACTGGATCGCCTCGACAGGGATGTCGACTGTGTCGTCAGCGACTACGACATGCCGGGGACGAACGGGCTGGAGCTGCTCGAAATGGTCCGTGGTACCTGCCCCGACCTGCCGTTCATCCTGTTCACGGGCAAAGGGAGCGAGGAGATCGCCAGCGAGGCCATCTCCGCGGGCGTGACCGACTACCTCCAGAAGGAGGGCAGCACCGAGCAGTTCGCGGTGCTCGCCAACTCCATTGAGAACGCCGTCACGAAACACCGGGCGGTCGCTGCACTCGAGACCGAACGTGACCGGTTCTCGGTGCTGTTCGAAAACGCGCCGGACGCGATCGCATTCTACGAGTTCGACGGGGAGGAGCCGATCATCAGGATGGTCAACTCCACATTCCAGGAAACGTTCGGCTACGACTCCGGTGCGGCCGTCGAGGAGTCACTCGAAGAGGTCGTCGTCCCGGCGGCGTACGCCGACGAGGGGCGATCGATCAACCGCCGGGTCCGGTCCGGCGACCGCGTCGACACCGAGGTGACGCGACAGACCGCCGACGGACTCCGCGAGTTTCGGCTGCGTTCGGTGCCGATACAGCCCGGCGAACACGGGGAACGGGGGTACGTCATCTACCACGACATCACCGAGCAGACCGACCGGAAACGGGAGCTCGTCGAACTGGAGACGGCGCTGGAAACGCTGCTCTCGAACGTTCCGGTCGTGTTCTACGCCTTCGACGCGGAGGGCGTGTTCACCCGTTCGCAGGGCCGGGCGCTCGAACGAATCGGGTTCGAACCCGGCGAGGCCGTCGGCGAGTCTGTGTTCGACCTGTACGACCACCGCCCCGAGATCATCGAGCACTGCGAGCGCGCGCTCGACGGCGAGCGGGTGAACGCGACCGTCGAGATCGGCGGCAGAACGTTCGAGACCTGGTACCAGCCCCTCCGCGAGGACGGCGAGGTCGTCGGCGTGGTCGGTCACAAGTACGACGTCACCGAGTACAGGTAGCGGTCCGGCCCCTGATACGGTCGTGCGTGACTTTCCGGGTGTATAACCAGGCACGACCGTATGAACGGGAGAAACATGGAAGTGACGGCCGCCGAAACAGGTACCGCATGGATCCGGTGTTGCTCCTGACTGCCGGGCTGTTTCTCCTGGGGTTCGCAGTGCTGGTGCCGCACCTCCGCGAGCAGTACGAGGAGCAGTACGACAGCGAGCGCGAGTACTTCAGGGACAACAACCCGCGCGTCTACAACGTCATTACGGGGGCTGCGGATCAGGAGCAGGATGCGGTCGACGTCCCCGAAGACCAGTGCCCGGCCTGCGGCGCGGAGAACGACCCCGAGTTCAGCCTCTGTCACAACTGCAACCGCCCGCTGCCGTCGCGGGACGACGACTGAAACGCGTACCGCGTGACTCCATATACACCCGGACGTGATTCACATCAGTCATCTCGACACAAATCGGTACTGTCAGGGTCGATACTCGTGGATATCGTGTCCTGACCTGTAACAAAGTCACGTCCGGGTGTATAGCGTTACAGAGTTACGCACGACTGTATGATAGCCGGGTGGTTCACATCGAGCGCAGGCGGTTGACGCGCTTCTCGGTCGGCGGGTGGGTGGAGAAGATCGTCTGGAGGATCCCCCGCTCGGTGCCGAAGATACAGAGGGCGTTGACAGTCTCCTCACCCTTCATGTCCTTGCCCTGGGCGCCGGAGCTGATCTTCTCCAGCGCGCGGGCCATCGCGTCGGGGTTGCGGGTGTACGTTGCGGCGTCCTCGTCGGCGACGTACTCCCGGTAGCGCGAGATCGCCATCACGAAGATCATCACGATCATCTGGGCGATCGTCCCGAGCAGCATGCCGACGATGTAGGTGGCGATATTGCGGTCGCCGCCCAGGATATACCCCCACTGGACGATGATGCCGACCATCGAGGCGATCGACTGGCCCAGCACCATGATGACGACGTCGCGGTTCTTGATGTGGGCCAGCTCGTGGGCGAGCACGCCCTCGAGTTCGTCGTGCTCCAGGAGGTCGACGATCTCCCGGGAGATCACGACGACGCCGGCGCCCTTGCGGCCGACGGCAAACGCGTTGGGCACGCCCATGTCCGCGACCATCAGGCGCGGTTTCTCGACGCCCATCTCCCGGCAGAGCTGCTCGACCGAGCGGTGGATCTCGCCGTAGTTGTACCGGCCCTCGCGGCCCTCGGGCATGTCCTCCGCGTCGACGCTGCGGAGGGCCATCCACTTCCCGAACTTGTACTGGAAGCCGACGAACGCGAGGCTGCCCAGCAACAGGAGCGCGAGGACACCGGTCCCTGTCCCGAACGTGTACATGACGGCTCCGGCGACGGCCGCGTAGAAGCCAAACAGCATGGCTCCCGCGAGCATCATCCGGATCTTGAGTCCGTTGTGTCCGACCATCGTCCCGGACGTAGGATGTCAGTCCTCAAAAAGTATACGTTCGTTGTCGACCGGGGACACTGCGGACGCTTCCCGCTGATCTCCGTGCTGTCTATCATTTCGCCGACCGCTTGGCCACATCCGCCCCATCCGCAACCTCTAAGTTCGTCCTCGCAAGCCCTAGAGGTATGCCCCCGTCCACGGCTGTCGGCTGCGACGACGCCCCGGCAGCCCGTGGCGGCGCTCGTTCTCGCAAACGCAAACGGTAGCCAGGCTCGTGGCAGACGTAGCGCCTCTGTCACGGGCCGTCGCGGCCGCTACCCGGCGGCCGACGGTCCGGCGTGACTCCCGGACCGCCGATTTCCGTCGCACTGGCTCCCGACGAACGACACTACCACCAGACAGCGAACTCAGACATCGACAACAGAGACCGACACATGACAGACACAACGTTCGAGGGCGTGTACCCCGCGATGGTCACGCCATTCAACGAGGACCACAGTATCGACTTCGACCAGCTCCAGCGCGACGCACGACGGCTCGAAGCCGCCGGCGTCGACGGGCTCGTTCCGATGGGCTCGACCGGCGAGTCCGCGACCGTCAGCCACGACGAGCACGTCGAGGTGATCGAGGCGGTCATCGAGGCCGTCGAGGACGTCCCGGTGATCGCCGGTAGCGGCTCGAACAACACCGACGAGGCGCTGTCGCTTTCCCGGCGCGCGGCCGACGCGGGCGCGGACGCACTGCTGCTGATCAGCCCCTACTACAACAAGCCCGAGCAGCGCGGGCTCCGCGACCACTACCTGACGATCGCCGACGCGGTCGACGTCCCGCAGATCGTCTACAACGTCCCCTCGCGGACGGGTCAGAACATCGACGCCGATACGGTCGTCGACCTCGCGGGCCACGAGAACATCCAGGGGTACAAGGCCGCCGGCGGCGACCTCAACCAGGTGAGTGAAATCGTCGAGCGCACGCGCGAGGAGGAGTTCGACGTACTCTCGGGCAACGACGGCGAGACGCTGCCGATCCTCTCGGTCGGCGGCACCGGCTGCATCAGCGTCGCCGCCAACGTCGAACCCGAGCGGATGAGCGCCCTCGTGTGGGCCGCCCTGGAGGGCGATTACGGCCGCGCCCGCGAGCAGCACCACGAACTCGGCGCGCTGTTCCGGGCGCTGTTCTGGGAGACAAACCCGATCCCCGTCAAGGCAGCCATGGCGATGCGCGGTCAGGGCGCGAACCGCCTGCGCCAGCCGCTGTCGCCGCTGGCCGAGCAGTACCGCGAGGATCTGAAGGCGGTCCTCACCGCGCTGGACGACGCGGCGTCGGACGGCGCCTACGCCGAGGCCGAACGATGACTCGCGTGGTCGTCAGCGGCGCGACCGGACAGACCGGCGATGCCGTCATCGCTGCAGGCCAGGAACGCGACGACGTCAAGATTGTCGCGGGCCTCGCCAGCACCGCCGGCGAGGCGTCCGGGGTTCCGATCTCCCCGGCCGCCGAGGCCGAGCGCGTCCTCCGCGAGGCAGACGCGGACGCGGTCGTCGACTTCAGCGTCCCTGGGGCGGCGGTCGCCGTCGCCGAGGCCGCGGCCGACGTCGGCGTCCCGCTGGTCACCGGCACGACCGGCTTTGACGACGGGCAGGCGGCGGCCCTGGAGGAGGCGGCCGACGCGATTCCCGTACTCACGGCTGCGAACTTCTCGCGGGGGGTCCAGGCGCTGCTCGCCGCCGTCGCCGAGGCCGTCGCGGTGCTTCCCGGCTACGACGTCGAACTCGTCGAAACCCACCACAACCGGAAGGTCGACGCACCCTCCGGGACGGCGGCGGCTATCGTCGACGCCGTCCAGGAACAGCGCGACATCGAACCGGTGTACGGCCGCGAGGGGGACGCCCCACGGGCGGCCGACGAGATGGGCGTGTTCGCGCGGCGTGCGGGCGACGTCCGCGGCGAGCACGAACTTCTGCTGGCCGGCAACGACGAGGTGCTCACGCTCTCGCACCGTGCCGAGGACCGTGGCGTGTACGCCGCGGGCGCGCTCGACGCTGTGGAGTGGCTCGTCGGTCGGGAGCCAGGGCGGTACGAGTTCGCGGACGCAATACACAAGGGCGGAGTCGACGAGGAGCTACTATGAGTCTCCAATCCGACATTCAGACGCTGTACGCCGAGTACGAGGAGGGCACCCTCCACGGCGACGAGGAGACAGTGCGCGAGCAGGCAAGCATCGAGGTGCTGACGGTGTTGAACGAGTTTCTCGACGCGCTCGAGGGCGACGAGATCCGCGCCGCCGAGCGCGTCGACGGCGAGTGGCAGGCCAGCGAGTGGGTCAAGCAGGGGGTGCTGCTCAACTTCGCGCTGCGGGATATCTCCGCCTACGAGTACGGCGGGACTACCTACAACGACGTGCTGCCGCTGGCGAGCACTCGGGATCTGCGACGGCGCGGCAGCCGCAACACGCCCGATGGAACGGTCGTCCGCCGGGGTGCGAACCTCGGCAGCGACGTCATCATGATGAGCCCCTCGTTCGTCAACATCGGCGCCCGCGTCGGCGACGGGACGCTGGTCGACTCCTGTGACACCGTCGGCTCCTGTGCGCAGGTGGGCGAGAACGTGAAACTCGGCGCGAACACGCTGATCGGCGGTGTGCTCGAACCGGTCGAGGACGCGCCGGTGGTGATCGAGGACGGCGTCTCGCTCGGGGCGGGGTGCCGGGTCACGTCGGGGTTCGTCGTCGGCAAGAACTGCGTCGTCGGGGAGAACACGCTCCTCACGCCGCGGATCCCCGTCTACGACCTCGTCGAGGAGGAGGTCATCTACGGCCGACTGCCGCCCGAGCGGCGCGCGTTCGCCCGCTACGTCGAGTCGTCGGTCGGCGAGCACGACCTCTTCGAGGGCGGCGCCTACAAGCCGGCGGTCGTCGCGACGGACATCGGGACCGAGACGCTCGAGGCGACCGAGCGCGAGGACGCACTGCGGGAGTGAGGAGTCGGTCGGTCGACGCTCATGTCAGGACGCCGCCGATCGCGCCGCCGACGCCGCTGTCGACGGCCGCGATCAGCGCGATGATCGCGACGACGACGAGCGTGCCGAGGCCGGCGATACCGCCGATGAGGCCGCCGACGGGACCCAGCGCCAGGCCGGCGACCGACAGCAGGATTGCGAGCGCGACGCCGAGGACGAGCGCCCCGAGGCTGCCGGCCAGCAGCCCGTGCCAGAACCCGCTGAACAGGCCGCCGTCAGCGAGGTAGCCGGCGACGAAACCGCCGACGAGCGCCGCGACGAGCTGTCCGATGCCCGGGAGGAGCATCCCCACGAAGCCGAGGACGAGGATGACGCCGAAGCCGATGGTCACCGCACGCCAGTTGGTCATCGAACGATCACCCGTTGGCTGTTGCGTTCGTTCCGCCTGTGTGCTGTCGATTCCATATGTTCGTTACAGCGAGCAGCCGCTTGAGTAAACGGTTCCTTCCCGGCGAGGCCGTGTCGGCCGGCGGCCCGCTCGGCTCACCTTTCTCGTAACCGCCCGTTACGCGCGATAACCGCTGTATAGCAAAATCGGAATGGGCACTACTGGTAGCAATGTCCGAAACAGAGCGGTACACGAAGTACGCGATCCTGGCGCAGCTCCAGGAGGCCGAGCTCCAGAACCCCCACGACATGGCGTCGATGTGGGGAACGATCACGAACGAGTGCGGCGAGATCGGCGTCGAGATTCTGGATTCGTACGCCGTGCTCGGTCAGTACGACTTCCTGGTGATCGCTGACACCCAGTCCCGGGGACAGGTGCTGCAGGCCGCCCTGATCATGGAACGGTACGGGCTCGACGTCCAGACGATGGAGATCGTCTCGACGGACGAGTT
Organism: Halobacteriales archaeon QS_4_66_20; assembly: GCA_003021015.1. Classification (GTDB taxonomy): domain Archaea; phylum Halobacteriota; class Halobacteria; order Halobacteriales; family Haloarculaceae; genus Halovenus. The sequence goes on from PXRK01000067.1 coordinate 76,448, forward strand.
CGCCCAGCTAGTCGAAGACGTGGCCTGACATGTCCGAATTCACAGTCACTGACCGGTTCATATACAGCCAGATGTGATTCACTTAAGCCATGCCGTCCCAACTCCCGTTGTTCGGGGCATGACACAGCCGATAGACTGTCCTGGCACTGTACGGAGTTACGCCCGGGTATATAACTGGCCCGGAGCCACACTCCATTCACCAACGCTGCGGTGACACTCCACCTGACGTAAGCTGTTCCTAGATCCCCTCGTCATCAATATCGATGACGGTGTCGTCGCGGGAGATGCCGCGGATCAGCCCCAGCGCGACCGCGACATCGCGGATCGTCGGCGGGTCGATCCGGTTGAACGCACGGATGTCCTCGTTGGCCGTCCGGAGGTGATCGTTCGCGGTTTCGGTCTCGTCGTCGGCCGCGGCCCGGGCCGCCAGCAGCATCTCGGCGGTGAACGACACGGCCAGGCCCATCCGTTCCTCGATACTGTCGAGGTGTCCACGGACGCCCACGAGGTCGATCGTCTCCACTCGCGTGTGACCCTCGAAGACGTCCACCCGGTCGCGGCTCCGGCCGATCAGCGTCTCCGCAGTCGAAAACGCGCTGTAGGCGTCCTGAAACTGCTCTGTCGCCGCTTCGAAGGACTCGTTTTGCCAGGCGTCAGTCCCCTGGCTGAACAGCCGGGTCGCCTCGCTGCTTTGCTCCTGTGCGTCGAGGACAGTTTCGAGGATCTCGATCCGGACCTCGTACAGCGGGATCCGGTCTTCCGGCTGGTTGGACATGATCTCGCGGGGCTCGTCCCCGTGGCCCAGCCCCAGCACGTGCCCGATCTCGTGCTGTGTCGTGATCCTGACCTCCCCGTACGGGCGAGCGCCCGCGACGACCTTGATCGGGATCGGGTCCGGCGGCCGCGTGCCCGGCCCTAACAGCGGCGCACAGCCCATCACCCGCTCGCTGTACTCCTCGATCGCCTCACAGCCGCTCGGGTCGTCCGCGTACTCGATGACGATGTCCGGATCCTCCTCGGCGAGTTCGAACGCCACCTCGAATCCGGCGTACTCCTCGTCGTTGGCCTCCCAGAACGTCAGCGCCTCCCAGGCGTTGGTCTCGACGTCGTGGTCGGTGTCGCTGAGGTTCTCGATTCGGACGGCCGTTGTCCCGCCTGCCAGCGGGTGGCGCTGCTCGTCGTCGGAGAACGGCTGCTCGATGCTCGCACAGCCGGCGACCGCCGGGAGGGCTCCGCCAGCTACGGCCGCGAGGTACCGTCGACGGCGCATCTACCCCCCCTCAGGAGTCGACGAATGAGTATCTTCCGGCAACGGCATCCGGCGCCGTGGGCCGGCTTCCACCAGGCCAGCACTGCACACTCGTCGCTCCATGGTAACTGCCAACAACCAACAAGAATACCGCTTCCTATGTGAAATACAGCTGTCAAGACTGTGATTTGCGCACGAATCGACAAAAAGATCATTATTATTTGCCATTTTTCCCGATAGGCTTTTATGCCCGGGTCTGAAGGTAGTGATACCGGGAAAGGCCGGAGCCGAGGAGAGCGGTGACGGCCTCTACTAGAGATGTGAGAAAACCAATGAATGGGACCCAGAACGCGTCGTCAGACGACAGGACCCGCGGTCAGGGATCGGCCCCCGACCGCAGTCAGGCACAGGACCACAGAGAAACCCAGCAGAGGCGGGGGGCCAACCGCCGACAGGTGCTGTCGCTGCTCGGCGCGACAACAGCGGCATCGCTGGCGGGGTGTTCCGGCCTCCTGGGCGACGATTCGGGGGGCGATGGGGACCTCGGCGAGCGGGTGCCGCCGCTCGTCCTGGAGTACTGGACGGGGCTGGGCGGCGACTCGAAGATCTTCGAGGACACGTCGCCGGTCGTCCAGGAGGCGGCCGAGGCGCTCGGGATGGAGCTCGAAATCGCGCCGACGCAGTTTACCGAACAGATCGGCCACGTGGCCAACGACGAGCGGACCCACGACATCAGCTACTGGTCGTTCGGGTTCGCGCCCGACCGCCTGGACCCCGACGAGTGGTGTCGGCGGTTCTCGGCCACCTGGGCGGGCGCGGACGGCGATCACAACCCGTCGAACTGGGCGAACTGCGGGTACACCGAGCCGGCGCTGGCACAGGCGTCGGCACAGACCGAGAGCGAACGCCAGGAGCTCGTCAACGAATCCCAGGAGATCCTCACCAGCGAGTACGCCGCGATCCCGGTCGCCGGACAGGTGTCGTTCACGGCCTACCGGACCGACGAGGTCGAGATCGGCGGCGCCGGAACGGCGGGCATCAACAGGCAGAACCCGTACGTGTACGTCGAGTCGACGCCGAAAAACGGCGACTCCTTTACCGCGTTCACGTCGCCGGAGATGCTGGAGACGACGAACTTCGGCGTGATCGAAAGCTCCACCTCGCAGGGCGTCTGGAACAAGCTCGTGCACTCGACGCTGACCCAGTACGACAGCGACCTCGAACTCACGAACGTGCTCGCCGACGAGTGGGAGGCCAGCAACGGCGGCCGGACGATCACCGTCACGCTGAAAGACGCGACGTTCCACAACGGCGACCCGGTGACCGCGGAGGACGTCCAGTTCACGTTCGAGCAGCTGGTGCGCCACCCCGGGACGTACACGCAGGCGAGCAACCCGCCGTACGACTCCATCGACGTCGTCGACGACAAGACGGTAGAGTTCAACCTCGAGGAGCCGTTCCTGCCGCTCGTGAGCCGCGTCTGGCCGCGGTGGGGCATCTTCCACAAGCAGACGTGGGTCGACGGCGGCGCCGTGGAGAACCCCGAGGAGTTCTCCATGGACCCGGTGATCGGCTCTGGCCCCTTCGAGATCAACCAGCTCGAATCCGGCTCGTTCATGGAGCTGGTGCCCCACGACGGCCACCCGACGATGTCGCCGGACCACAACGTCGTGTTCAGGGTCTACCGGGAGCCGCAGGCGATGTTCCAGGGGTTCCAGGCGAACGAGGTGCAGATGATCGCCGAGCTCTCGCCGGGCCTGTTCGAGCGGGTCCAGAAGATGGACAACGCCGAGGCGGTCAGCACCACCAAGCACACGCCGTTCGGGCTGTACCCACAGACGCCGAAGGCGCCGCTGAAGTTCAAGGAGCTCCGTCAGGCGCTGGGCATGGCGCTCAACCGCCAGAAGATCAACAACCTGGGCTTCCTCGGCGAGACGGAGCCGGAGTACGCCGGCACACTGTTCACCAACGTCCACCCGTGGCGGCCGCCCGACGACCGGCTGACGAAGTTCACCGAGGAGCCCGAGGGCGAACCCGAAGCGGCTCGGCAGCTGCTGGAGGACGCAGGCTACGGCTACGACGGCGACGGGAACCTCCACTACCCGCCGGACGCGGACCTTACGCCGCTGTGGCCGGCGGAGGAACTCCCGCCCGAAGAGGACTTCCCCTGCCTGAGCGAGTCCGAGGAGTAGGGCCGCATGTCCGCGTCTAGCCAGGACGGGAACGGCAGCCGGACCGTCAGGGATAGCTACGTCGTCCGGAACCTGACGAGCGGCCTCAGAAACATCTTCCAGGACAGAACGACGGCAGTGTACTTTTCGATACTCCTGTTCGTCATCATCATGGGGCTGGCCGGCCCGGCGATCGCACCGCACCAGTACGACGAGGTGCAGTACACGGACGACGGCGACATCAACCGCCTCGCGGAGCCGTCGATGGAACACCCGCTCGGGACGACCGACGTCGGTCACGACGTCCTGTCGCGGATCCTCGTCGGGGCGCGACCGACGGTCATCACCGGGCTGCTCGGCGGCGCGATGATCATCGGGATCGGGATGACGATCGGCGTCACCGCGGGGTACGTCGGCGGGACCGTCGAGAACGTCCTGATGCGGATGACGGACCTCGTGTACGGCGTCCCGCTGATCCCGTTCGCAATCGTGCTGGTCGCGCTGTTCAGCGTCGGCTTCACCGAGTCGATCGTCGTGATCGGGCTGATCCTCTGGCGCGGGAACGCCCGCGTGTTGCGCTCGCAGGTGCTCCAGATCCGCGAGCGGCCGTTCATTCTCGCGGCGAAAAGCACCGGCGCCAGCACGCCGCGGATCATCCTCAAGCACGTGCTCCCGAACATCGCGTCGATGGCGATCCTGTTCTTTGCGATCGGCGTCGGCTACACGATCCTGATCCAGGCCGGGCTGGCGTTTCTGGGCGTCTCCGATCCGTTCGTCCCGTCGTGGGGGATCATGGTCCGGAACGCGTTCAACTCCGGGTTCATGGACGTCGCGTGGTGGTGGTCGATCCCGCCGGGCGTGCTGATCTCCGTGACGGTGCTGTCGACGTTCATGTTCGGGCGGAGCTACGAAACGACAACCGGCGAGGGGAGCGACGAAGCGATCATCCAGGCTGGCTAACAATGTCGGAACAACTGCTTCAGGTCGACGATCTCTCGGTCCGGTACCACACCGCCTCCGGCCCGGTCGCGGCGGTCTCGGACGTCTCGTTTTCGATCGACGAGGGCGAGTACTTCGGGCTGGTCGGCGAGTCCGGCTCCGGGAAGAGCACGGCAGCGATGGCGATCATGGGCGGCCTCGCGAGCAACGGCGAGGTCACGTCGGGCTCGATCAGCTACCGCGGGGAGGACATCACCGACCTCTCCGAACGGGAACTGCGCGAGAAACTGCGGTGGAAGGAGGTCGCGTGGATCCCGCAGGGGTCGATGAGCAGCCTGGACCCGATGATGCGGCTGCACGAGCAGGCGCTGGGCGTCGGCCGCCGTCACAGCGACCTCTCCGACGAGGAGATCGGCGGGAAGTTCCGCGACATGTTCGAAGTGGTGGCCCTCCAGCGCGAACGCGCGACAGAGTATCCACACCAGTTCTCCGGCGGCATGCAGCAGCGCGCGCTGATCGCGCTCGCGCTGTTTCTGGAGCCGTCGCTGATCATCGCGGACGAGCCGACGACCGCCCTCGACGTCATCATGCAGGACCAGGTGTTCAAGTACCTCGACGCCGCCCGGGAGGAACTCGCGACGAGCATGCTGTTGATCACCCACGACATCAGCCTGGTGTTCGAGTCCTGCGACCGGATGGGCGTGATGCACGCCGGCCAACTGGCCGAGAGCGGCTCCGTCCGCGATGTCTACGACTCGCCCCGCCACCCCTACACCTTCCTGTTGCAGGGCTCGTTCCCCGACATCCGGTACCCCGAGCGGGACCTCGAAGTGATCGAGGGCGACCCGCCACAGCTGTTGGGCGACGTGGCCGAGTGTACGTTCGCCGACCGGTGCCCGTTCGCCGTCGAGGAGTGTCGGGAGCTCGCGCCCCCGCTCGAACCGGTCGAGGCGGGCGAAGACCCCGACCACCGCGTCGCCTGCATCCGCAGCGAGGAAGCGTACGACGAGTACCAGCAACGCAGGGCCGACGCGGATGAAGCGACCGGGCGGGAAGAGATCGACACAGGTTCCAAGGAGGCGGCTGGGACTGCCGCTACGGAGGGGTTCGACGAGGACGCCCCGCTGTTCGAGGTCCGGAACCTAGAGAAGTACTTCGATCGCAACAGGAGCCTGCTCGACAGCCTGTTCGACCGGAACGACCCGGTCCAGGCCGTCGACGACGTCTCGCTGACGCTCTCGGAGACGGACGCGCGGGGCGTCATCGGCGAGAGCGGCTGCGGCAAGACGACGCTGCTCAAGACGCTCGTCGGCCTGGAGTCGCCGACGGGCGGGGAGATCCTGTTCAAGGGACGGGACGTCGCCGAGTTCGGCCGGACGGACTGGAAGCGGTTCCGCAGCGACGTCCAGCTGATCTTCCAGGACCCGTTCAACTCGCTGGACCCGAAGTTCACCGTCGAGGAGACGCTGCGCGAGCCGCTGGCGGTTCACTCGATGGACGACCGCGACCGGCGGGTCAGGGAGGCCTGCGAGCAGGTCGGGCTGACCCCGCCGGAGCGGTATCTCGGGCGGCTGCCGGACCAGCTGAGCGGCGGCGAGAAACAACGGGTGTCGATCGCACGCGCGCTCGTGGTCGATCCCGACGTGTTGCTGGCCGACGAACCGGTGTCGATGCTCGACGTCTCGACCCAGACCGCCGTCCTGGAGCTGCTGTCGGATCTCGTCGAGGAGCTGGGCCTGGCGATGCTGTACATCTCCCACGACCTCTCGACGGTGTCGTACGTCTGCAACGAGATCGACGTCATGTACCTCGGCCGCGTCGTCGAATCCGGGCCGACGGCCGACATCCTGGCCGACCCGAAACACCCCTACTCGCAGGCGCTGATCAACGCCGTCCCGGTGCCCGACCCGAACGCCGACCGCGAGCGGACGGTCATGGAGGGCGCGCCGCGCGAACCGATCGGGGTCGGCGACGGCTGTCGCTTCCGCGACCGGTGCCCGGACGCGATGGAGGTCTGCGAGCGGACGCCCCACACCGTCCCGGTCGACGGGACCCGGGACGTCGCCTGTCACCTCTACTACGATCACGAGTCCGAAACGACGGACGGCGCGGCGTCCGATCCCGTAGCCGACGATGCCGGCGACGGTACGACCGACCACCAGGCCGACGAGCAGCCGGCCGGAGGAGGGAACTGATGCGCCCCGACTGGACCCGTCTCCGGGCTGTCGGGTCGAACCGGACTGCCGCCATCGGCGAGGGGGGTCGGCGGTGAACAGAGTCCGGTACTTCCTGCTCCGGTCGGTCCAAACGGTGGTGCTGCTCTGGCTGGTGCTGTCGTTCATCTTCCTGCTGTTCCGGCTGATGCCGGGGAGTTTCGCCGACATCATGCTCGCACGCGGCGCCGACGCGGAATCGGTCGCCCAGTTCGAGGAAAACTGGGGGCTCAACGACCCGCTGCACGTGCAGTACGTCAACTACATGACCAACTTCGTCCAGCTGGACGTCGGCACCTCACTGCAGTACCGGGTGCCCGTTCTCGAACACGTCAGGATGCGCATCTTCAACTCGTTTATCCTGATGGCGCCGGCGATCACTGTCGCGTACCTGCTTGGCAGCCTCATCGGGACGATCACCGGCCGCATGCGCGGGTCGAACCTCGAAAAGTACGGCATCGTGCCGATCATCTTCGTCGGCTCGTTTCCGGCCTTTTTCACCGCGATCGTGCTCGTCATTGTGTTCGCTGGCTGGCTCGACGTCTTCCCGACCGGCGGCATGTACACCCCCGGGACGGCGGGCCGCGACGGCTCCTGGCTGGCGCCGTATCTGACGGCCGACTTCGCGGTCCACTACGTGCTGCCGTTCACTGCCGTTCTCCTGCGGTACCTGTACCTCCCGACGCTCATCATGCGGACGAGCGTCGTCGAGGTCATGGACCAGGATTTCCTGTTCTACCACCGGATGACGGGCATCTCCCGGGTCACGGAGTGGTTGCACACAACGAAACACGCGAGCCTCCCCGTCATCACGCTGTACCCGGTGTCGATGACGCGGGCCATCGGCGGGCTGGTGTTCATCGAGGTGGTGTTCAACTGGCCGGGCATGGGCTTTGCGCTCATCGACGGGGTGCTGTCGCGGGATTTCCCCGTCGTGCAGTTCGTGTTTTTCCTGATCGCCGCCTTCGTCATCATCGCGAACTTCGCGGTCGACGTCGTTTACGGGTTCATCGATCCACGGGTGAGCGTCGACGGGGACTGATGACATCCTCCCCGTCGGTGCGGTGCCGTCAGCCGGACTCCTGGAGGGCCTCGACCTCCGCGCTGAGTACCTCGGGGTACTCGGCGCCGTACAGCCGGGACTGGACCTCGCCATCGGCCACGAACAGCAGCGCCGGCCCGCCGACGACGTCGTACTCCCGGTGGAGAGTCCGCGCGCAGTCCGGGCCGTAGACGGCGAACTGCCCGATTCCCTCGGTCTGGTCCGGAGACAGCCCCTCGAGGTCCTCCCGGACCACGTCACAGGGTGGGCAGTCCTCCCGCCAGACGTAGACGATTACCCGCTCGTACAGCTGCAGCACCGACTCGAGCTGGCTGCCGAGGATCGGCACGAACCCCACCGGGACCCCCGCCGTTTCGGGCGTGCCACGATCGAGTGCCTGGAGCACGATGGCAGTGAGGACGAGCGAATCGACCGGCGTGTCCGGGAACCACTCGAGCACCCCGCAGAGGTGGGCGATCAGTCCCTCGTCGACGGCGCTCGATTCGACGAGCCTCGCAACGTCCGGGTCGCGTTCCCCGATGGCCGCGACGCGATCGGCCCGGGACCGCTGGCGGAACTGCTCGACAGCGTCCAGATACGCCTCAGTGAGGTCGATTTCGGCGCTGTCCGATACCGAGAGAATGCCGGCGTCGACGAGCGCGTCGCTCGATTCTAGCGGATCCATGCTGACGTGTCTTCACCGGCCAGCTATGTATGGCTGTCCCTGCCGTAGTTACGAGTATTTCGGAGGCGAATCGCAGTAACGGCGGTTTCACGGCCCGAAACTGGCGTCTGGAGAATACCCGGCGGGAAAGAGTCACCGGGAGACACAAGTGCTCTCGCTCCAACACCCAGGTATGAGCCTGCTGTCGGACCTGCTACAGAGCATCATCGACATGCCGGGCGAGTTCGCGGAGGTCGCCACGCAGGGTTCCATCCTGGACACGCTACTGGCGACGACGCTGCTGCTCGTCGGAGCACTGCTAGTGATCGTCTCGTCACTGTTTTTCGGGTATCTCCTCGCCGGGGCCGCCGTTGACCTCCTGGTGCCGGACCGGTCGCAGTTTAGCTATCCCTGACAGCAGTCGTCGGACACAGCAGCTGCTATACAGCCAGACGTGATTCACGTAAGCCATGCCGTCCCAACTCCCGTTGTTCGCGCCATGACACAGCCGATGGACTGTCCTGGCACTGTACGGAGTCACGTCGGGCTGTAACGTACTTACGTCCGACAGTATCAGCGAAACACGTTCACGACGAAGCAGTCAAGAAGACCGTGTAGCGGTGCTCCGGCGAGATTCAATCAAAGAGCCCTGATCTGGGATAGACACCACGTGCTTTTTGTACTGCTGTGTCGGATCCACCATCATGCAGACGCTCGTCACCGGCGGCGCGGGGTTCATCGGCGGCCACGTCGCAGAAGCGCTCGCAGCAAGCGGTCACGATGTCACCGTGCTGGACAATTTCGAACCGTACTACGATCTCGGGATCAAGGAACACAACGTCGAAACCGGCCGCGAGGCCGCAGCCAGTTCGGCAGGCAGCTACGAACTGGTCAGGGGATCGATCACCGACGAAGAGCTGGTCGCAGAACTCGTCGCCGACACCGACGTAGTCTACCACCAGGCCGCTCAGGCCGGCGTTCGCAAGAGCGTCGAGGAACCCGCGAAAGTCAACTACTACAACGTCGATGGGACGATTACGCTCCTGGACGCCGCCCGGGCCCACGACCCCCAGCGCGTCGTCGTCGCCTCCTCCTCCTCAGTGTACGGGAAACCGGAATACCTGCCCTACGACGAAGATCACCCCACAGAGCCAGTCTCACCGTACGGCGTGTCGAAACTCGCGACCGAGCAGTACGCCCGCGTCTACGCCGAACTGTACGGCCTGCCGACCGTCTCACTGCGATACTTCACGGTGTACGGGCCACGGATGCGGCCGAACATGGCGATGACGAACTTCGTCTCCCGGTGTCTCCACGGCGAACCGCCGGTCATCTACGGCACGGGCGAGCAGACCAGGGACTTCACCTATGTTGAGGACGTCAAGCGGATCAACGAGCAACTGCTCACCGACGATAGCGCCGACGGCGAGATTCTCAACATCGGCTCGACAGACAACATCGACATCCAGACGCTGGCCGAGGTCATCCGCGACGAACTCGCCCCTGAGCTGGACCTCGTCTACGACGAGGCCCGCACCGGCGACGCCGAACACACCCACGCAGATATCTCGAAAGCCGCGGACCTGCTCGATTACGAACCGACCGTCGACATCCGCGAGGGCGTCCGGAAGTTCATCGACTGGTACCACGAAAACGAGGACTGGTACGACCCGCTCGTCCGCCAGTCGTGAGTGATGGGCCGGCGTGGCGTCTGTCAACTATTGTGTCTGCTTAGCCGGTCAGAATCTGCTGCCGAAGCAGCGTGACGTATTGCCGGTCCCAGTGTTTCGTTTCGACATAGTACGTGAGTGCGGCCTCGACGTATTCCACAGGGAGAACATCGTGAGTCGCCATCGTGCAGAGAATGTGGGGTGTCGTAAAGAGGATATTCCGATCTTCCAGGGCGAGATTGATGAAGAGATAGTTGGTCGTGTTGAACTCGTCTGTGATGAACAGCTCTGCATCGAGCTCGTTAGCCAGCCAGATACAGTCCGATTCGCCTCGATCAAGGCCGTAGTCGAGCGGCGCAGCGGTCCGGTCGGCGACATCGTGAGTGGTCACATGCTGTGTGGCCTTGAGAACGAGGTCGGCAGCGGCAGACAGCAGATCGTCACTCCCTGTCGCGTCGGCGAGTTCTCCGAGGACACTTGTGGGGACATGGACGTCGTACGCGGTGAGGAGAGCTTTGAATGGGTCTGCACCTGACGGGGCCCTGGGACGACTGTCGACGACCGGAGTGGCGAGATTCAACAGGACGTTGGTATCAACGACGGCGACGGCTTGCTCCGTCATTGTCACGGGCGCGAGTCGTCATCCGGCGACTCAGGATCCGACGCTGCCGTCCACTCGGGAACCTCGCCATCGTAAAAGGATTCGTCACTCGGGAGGCCGTCTCCAAGCTTCGGGTCGGGCGGTGTCCGGTCAATCGATGCCCGGAGCAACTTCATGCGGAGTGCGTCCTCACGACCGAGGACTGCTTCGACAGTGTTGTACTCGATACGGTCGTTGTAATAGGCGTCGCTGAGGCGGCGACGGAACTCCTCGTCGCTTGCGAGGGCTTCGAGTTCGTCTTCGAGGGCATCAATGAGCAACCGCGTCCGCGAGATATCAAGGACGTCGGCGACGCTGTCAGCGCGTTCGACGAGGGATTTCGGGGCGTTGAAATCGACTCGTGTTTTCTCTTCCGCCATCAATTATGTGTAGAATTTACACATACTTAGGATTATCGTCGTCTCCCTCCGCACCGACAGCGACAGTACGAGCTGAAAATAAAAGTGGGGACCCGTCAACGGACCGCAGACAATTCCGTCAGGACTGGGGTGGTTCGACTTCGTCAGCAGCCGCGCCGGATTCGTCGACGTCTCCCTGCAACCGCCGCTCGGCTTCGTCACGGTCCTCCGGATAGCCGACGTCGATGCGCCACCCGTCCAGTCCAATCGCGTCGATGGTCCGACCCGAATGCAACAGCAGGTCGACCGCATCCGAGAGTTCGTACTCGTCCCTGTGGGAGGGCTGGACGAGGTGACAGGCGTGGAAGATCGACGGCGTGAACGTGTAGAAGCCGGTCATCACGAGATTCGACGGCGGATCGTCGGGCTTCTCGATGACCTCGACGATCTCGCCGTACTTGTTGGTGTCACAAACCCCATAGCGGGAGGCGTCCTCCCACGGCACTTCCTCGACGAGAAACGCGGCGTCGGTGCGCTGTTCCTGATGGCGTTGGACCACGTCCTGCAGATTCGCCTCAAAGATGTTGTCGCCGAGCATCAGCATGAAGTCGCCGTCGACGTGATCCTCGGTGGTCAGGAGCGCGTGGGCGAGCCCCTTCTGCTCACGCTGGTGGGTGTACGTGATCGGGATCCCCTCGAACTCGTCGCCGTAGTGCTGGATGATCTGCTCTTTCTTGTAGCCGACGACGACGACGAGACTGTCGGCGCCAAGCTCGACCAACTGCTCGAAACAGTGCGTGAGAATCGGTTTCCCATCGACTTCGACCATCCCCTTCGGTTTGTCCTCGGTCAGCGGCCTGAGTCGTGTCCCTTCACCGGCAGCGAGTACAACAGCGTCCATACGAAGGTAGCATCATCTTACCGTAATAAGTATTTGGGCCTCGTTTTCAACAGGTTTTGAAGAAAATGACGCACGGCCTTCTCTGCGATCCGGACTCACCGCGGGTCCGAACATGTGTGAAATGGCCCGACCAGGCCAGGCTCGGGGCCGGTATGCGATCAAGCGCTCCTCCCGCGGGGTCGTAACATCTAACATCGAACGCCAACCCACTGGTAGTATGGACGTAAGCATCGTCGGCTCCGGCTACGTCGGCACGACCATCGCTGCGTGTCTGGCCAACGTCGACCACCAGGTGACGAACATCGACATCGACGAGGACATCGTCGAGTCGCTCAACGCTGGCGAGTCGCCGATCCACGAGCCGGGGCTGTCGGAGCTCGTCAGCGAACACGCAGGCGACCGACTCACCGCGACGACGAGTTACGCGGGCCTTCCCGAGACGGACATCTCCTTTCTGACGGTCCAGACACCGTCGCGCGAGGACGGCAGCATCGACGTTGGGCCACTGAAAACCGCCGCCGAAATGACCGGCGCAGCGCTCGCCGACCTGCCCGAGGGAAAGCGCCACCTCGTCATCATCAAGAGTACGGTCACGCCACCACACGTCGACACCATTACAGACGCCATCTACGGGGCGGTTCCAGCGGACGTGGCCGACCGGATCAGCGTGGCGATGAACCCCGAATTCATGCGCGAGGGCAGCGCCGTCGAGGACTTCCAGTCGCCGGAGAAGATGGTGTTCGGAACGACCGATGCGTGGGCAACCGACCGCCTGAAGGCCCTCTACGAACCGATCATCGAGACACAGGACCCAGACCTCGTCGAGACAGACCCGCGAACTGCCTCGATGATCAAGTACGCCAACAACGGCTTCCTCGCGGCGAAAGTCAGCCTCATCAACGACATCGGGAACATCTGCAAGGAGTTCGACATCGACGGCTACGAGGTTGCCGACGCCATCGGCCTCGACGACCGCATCAGTGAGCAGTTTCTGCGCTCGGGTGTAGGGTTCGGGGGCAGCTGTTTTCCGAAAGACGCCGCGGCAATCGTCGCGGAAGCACGGGAAAGCGGCTACGAGTCGCTGATGCTCTCTGCGGCGCTGGACCTCAACGAGCACCAACCGGGCCGCCTGCTCGAACTGGTCGACGACCACGTCGACGTGAACGGCAAACGCGTCGCCGTCCTCGGACTCGCGTTCAAACCTGGCACCGACGACACGCGGAACTCGCGCGCTGTACCAGTAATCGAAGAACTCCGCGAGCGCGGCGCCGATGTCGTCGCTTACGACCCCGTTGCTGTCAGTGATATGCGGGAGCGTTATCCGAACCTATCGTTTACCGCGGCCGACTCCGCTCGGGAGGCGCTCGCTGGCGCGCACGCAGTCGTGGTCGTCACTGACTGGGACGAGTTCGCGACCCTCGACGAGGAATTCGACGAGATGGCGACACCCGTCGTCGTCGACGGTCGGCGGACCATCGAGCGCCGCGAAGGCCTCTTTTACGAAGGTCTCACGTGGTGAGAGACGAGTAGGACGGAATTGAAATACGCGCATACACCCGGACGTGACTCTATAATGCGACGCGTCAACCAGGCAGGTTCGGCCAACAGTTAAGTTCGCCTCACGAGTCCTCCAAAGCATGACAGACAGCCACAACGCTCTCGTTCATCACTCGATCTGGGGCACCCACTGGATTCCCGCTGGGGACCTCGAAGCCGCAATTACGGAGCGCCTCCCGGAGGTCCAGCTCGACGTCGCGCGGACCCCCAGCGAGTCGGCCACCCTGATCGAAGATGCCGAAATTCTGCTGTCGTCGTTTGCCGAGCCCTCGCTACTCGACCGAGCGAAGAACCTGGAGTGGATCCAGGCGATGAGCGCCGGCGTCGACACACTCGACCTCGACGACCTGCGCACGCGGGACGTACTGCTGACTAGCGCCGCCGGCGCCCACGCACAGCCCATTGCCGAGCAGACCCTCGGGTACATGCTCACCTTCGAGCGCCGCCTCGACGACGCCATCGAGATGCGCCGGTCCGGCTCCTGGGAGCGATTCACCGGCGGCGAACTCGCCGGGAAAACACTGGGAATCGTCGGCCTCGGCGAGATCGGCCGCCGCACCGCGACCTTTGCCGACGCCATCGGCATGGACGTCGTCGGCAGCAAGCGCGACACTGATGTCGAGATTCCGGGCGTCGACCGCATCCACCCCCCAGACGAACTCGAATCGGTCCTCGTGGAATCCGACTACCTGCTCGTCGCGTGCCCGCTGACCGAGGAGACGCGCGGCCTGATCGGACGGATCGAACTCGGGGTGCTGCCCGACCACGCGGTGCTGCTCAACGTCGCCCGCGGCGAGGTCGTCGAGCAGGACGCGCTCGTGAGTGCACTGCAGTGGGGCGTGATCAGGGGCGCGGCGCTGGACGTGTTCGCACAGGAACCGCTGCCCGCCGACTCGCCACTGTGGGACCTCTCGAACGTGCTCCTCACGCCGCACAACGCTGGCGTATCGCCCCAGCTGCCCGACCGGACGGCCGAGATTTTCGCCGACAACTACGAAGCTTACGCGGCTGGCGACCTCGATGCTCTGCGAAATCGGGTGCTGTGATACGGTCGTTCGTGATTCGTTATCTACGAGTATCGACCGTGAGACCCCTGAGTTGTGTCGAGATGGCGTACCCGAATCACGTCCGGGTGTATATCAGTCGTTCTGGTACTCCGTCTGGAACCCGCGGAACTCGGTCCGGTGGGCCTCCTCGTCGGCGAGGATCGTCACCGCCAGGTCCTCGGTCACGGGGTCGTCCGCCTCCTCAGCGGCGTCGATCAGGTCGCGGTAGGTCGATATCGCATCCTCCTCGGCGTCGATCACCCCATTAATGACCGAGATCACGTTCGTCGAGTCCCCCGGCGGCTGGAGCGACTCCTGCCGGGCGGTGAACTCCAGGGACCCGGGTGGGCGGGCGTCGAGTTGCTTGAGCCGGTTGCCGAGCTGCTCGGCATGGCCCAGCTCCTCCTGAATGTCGGCCTGGAGGCTCTCCTTGATCTCCTCGGCGCGAACGCCGTCGAGGACGATGGCGTTTGTCTGGTAGTTCATCACGGTCTCGATCTCGTCGCTGTAGGCCTTCCGCAACAGTTCGATAACCTGATCGGAGGACATACCGTTCTGACGTTCGGATCGAGCACCAAAGTGGG
The DNA here is from genome assembly GCA_003021015.1 of Halobacteriales archaeon QS_4_66_20. Taxonomy (GTDB): domain Archaea; phylum Halobacteriota; class Halobacteria; order Halobacteriales; family Haloarculaceae; genus Halovenus. The sequence goes on from PXRK01000067.1 coordinate 91,483, forward strand.
TTCTTACCACCTAGTTGCCGCCACGGGTTCTCAATGCTGTTTTTCTACTTTTTCTCTATATCAAACCATAGACAGTCACTACTTTCTCCTATTAACAAATATAAGGTAAGAAAATACCTAATTCTACACTAGACAGAAATTTTAACAGTACCTCTCAGTAAGTGGAGAATGGGATGGCACCCAAAACAATCGGAGGCACCGAGGAGACTCCGATCGACACAGCGACGCGTGTCCCACCTGCTGCATATGCGGAAGACAAAAAGGGGGTGACATCGGACAGGAGGCAGGGCACATCCGTCGCGACGACAACGCGAGTTCCGTGATGGCTGGCGGGCACGCGAGGCATCCATTCATGCTTCGGGACACCGGTGGGGAACGACCGGCGACGGTCGTCCCGTGGTAGCCCGGATGCCGATCGCGCCCGTCCGAGCGATACACGGAACGCCTCCGTGCCTTTTGCGGTTTTCCGGACGGTACCACGTCCTCTCGTTTCTCTCCTTCGGTCGTCCAACAGTATGAGTTCTGCAAGAGCCAAACAGCGACGGTGCGAGTGTCGGTAGTTTTTTGTATTACTTCGAGTTATGTCGAACCATGGAGCTACCGACACCCGAGGATCTCCGCCAGCGGCGGACGGATCTCGGGCTCACGCAGAGCAAACTCGCCGAGCAGGCGGACGTCTCCCAGCCATTAATCGCACGCATCGAGGGCGGCGACGTCGATCCACGGCTGTCGACGCTGCGGCGGATCGTCAACGCACTCCAGGAGGCCGAGGGCGGCCTGTTGCGGGCTGAAGACCTGATGAACACGCCGATCGTCAGCGTGCCGCCGGACGCCAGCGTGCGCGAGGCCACCGAGGTGATGGACGAGAAGGGCTACTCCCAGATCCCGGTCGTTCGCGACGGGTCGCCCCAGGGGTTGATCGGGACCTCGGACATCAGACAGCGCTCGGAGGAGAACGTCGGGGACCTGCCCGTGGCCAAGGTGATGCACGAGTCGATCAGCATCGTCGAACCGGACGCGACGATCGACACCGTCGACGCCCACCTCGACCACAACGATGCCGTGCTGGTGGTCGAGGACGGCCGCACTGTCGGGATCATCACCGAGGCCGACATCGCCCGCCACATCTCCTGAACGCGCTCTCTCATAATCAGTATCAGTCTGCCGGTCCTTCCGCGTCGACAGCGTCGGGCAGCGAGAACTCGTGGGTCATGACCTCGCCGTCAGCGTCCCGGCCGAGCGCGACAATTCTCTCAGGCGTCTCGACAAGCACCGCCTCCCCACCGTCCTTGCGCCGGTTTTTCCGGATGACGTTCTCGCAGATGACGTTCCCCTCCCGGACCGGGTACCGCTGAACAGTGTGACCGACGACCTGCGGCGGTGCCTCCACGGGCATGTACTCGAAGTCGAGCCAGGCGATGCCCGCGTCCGGGCCGCGCCCGGTGTGGCCGTCGAACCCGAACACGGCAGGGTAGGCGTCCGTAATCGACGACTGGACGTCGGCGTCCTCGCCGGTGCCGACCGCTTCCCGGAGATCGTCTGCAGCGGCCACGAGGTCGTCGTTCACTGCCCCTGGGTCGTACTGTTCGGGCCGGCCGGCGTGCGCGTAGACGAAGTTGTACCCCTCGTACGCAGCGACGACGTGGCCGTCCCCGATCACCTGGAGGAGCTGTCTCCGGTCCTCGGGCGTCCGCTCGGCGGAGTACCAGTCTTCCCAGCCGTAGACGTCCGGCGTCAGCATCCCGAGTTCGTGGTTGCCGACGGTGATCCGGACGTGTCCCGGCGGCGCCTGGCGGGCGAGGCGTGCGGCCATCTCGACGACCTGCTGGCTGTGGGCGCCGCGGTCGACGAGGTCGCCGTTGAACACGAGCACGTACGCCTCGCCACCGACCCACTGCAGGCGGCGGGCGGCGTCGGTCTCGACGATCGGCTCGTACTCGGGGTGGTCCGACAGCGTCAGCAGCGCGCTCCGCGCCGATCGGAGGTTGCCGTGGATGTCGCTGACGCTGACGATGGCCGGCGGCGCGTCCGTCTCCAGCGCGGCGACGCCGTCCCGCTGTGGGGGCAACACGGGGTCGCAGTCCAGTTGATCTAGCACCTGAGCTCCTCCGCCTACTCTATCCCCCGTAACAGGGCCACCACACATATACGCAACGGGAGGAATCCGAAGTTGAGTTGGGGCTTGATCCGGCAACTCGCCGTGCTGGCGCTGGCGGTGGTGTACGACCTGTGGTCGGGGGCCGTCGCCGGCACCGTCGCCATCGTCGGCCACGTCGTCGCGGTCCTCGTTGTGACTGGTCTCTCCGCTACGCTGCTGTCAGTTCGACAGAACAGGTCCCGGGCGGTCGACGCTTATACTGTCGAACGTGATTTGCCTACGTCATCTCGACACAACTCGGGACTGTCAGGGTCGATATTCGTTGATATCGTGTCCTGACATCTAACAGAGTCACGTCCGACAGTATTAGTCCGACTGAATCTCCTGGAACTGGTCGAGGAGCTCTTCCGTGGATTCGCCGCCTTCGTACTCGACGCTTCCCTCGTACACCGTCCGCTCGTCGTCGAAACTGGCGTCCACTTCGCTGTTTTTGCGCTCTCGGCGCTCATGCTCCTCTTCGTCGTATGCTCCCATCGACATTGTGTGACACACTCAAGCTATGTCGTTAGTGATTATCAATGTAACGGTCACTTCACGACGAATTGACGATTGTTCGTGAAACTACCGGGGATACGAAAACATATCGTGGATTTAGGCGGTGTAGAAGTGGATGAATGCAAACTATTACACGGAGAAATGAAATTATCTTCGAGCCTGGAGAACGAGTCAGCACTCGACCTCAGTACGACCGTTCCTTGGGCTCGTAGGTCTGATCGTGGCCCTCGAGCACGACCGGCTTGTAGTAGAGGCGGGGCGTGCCGTCCTCCCAGGCGAGCATCGTGTGTTTGAGCCACTCGTCGTCGCGGCGCTCCTGGTACTGCTGGCGCCAGTGGGCACCCCTGAACTCCTCGCGGGCGAGCGCGCCGATGGTGATGGCCTCGGCGCAGTCGATGACGTTGCGCGTCTCGATGGTATGGATGAGGTCCGTGTTGTACGTCCGGGATGGGTCGGCGACGCCGACGTGTCTGTACTGTTCGCGGGCCTCGCGGATGTCCCGCAGCGCCTGCTTGAGGTTCTGCTCCTCGCGGAACACGTTGACGTTCTCGGTCATCGTCTCCTGGACCTTCGCCCGGACGTCGGCGTGGTTGATCCCGTCGCGCTCCAGCAGCGTGTCGACGCGGTCTCGTTCGGCCTCGATGGCCCGCTCGAGCACCTCCTCGGGGATGGCGACGGCACCGCCGTCAGACCTCGTCTGACGTGCTCGCGAATCGTCGGCTTCGCGGCCGCCGTCGGCCGCGACGGGGTCGCTCCCGTCCCCAACTATGCCGGGTTCGACCGGCAGGTCGACCTCGCCGGCCTCGCTCTCGGCGGCGGGACCGGTCGGGATCTTGGGCTCGTCCATCTCCGCACCGGCGGCGTGCCGGCCCGCTCTGGCGCCGAACACCAGCAGTTCCGGCAGCGCGTTGCCGCCGAGGCGGTTGGCGCCGTGGAGGCTGACGCAGGCACACTCGCCGGCGGCGTACAGCCCATCGATGCAGCTCTCGCCGTGCTCGTTGACCTCGATGCCGCCCATCTGGTAGTGCTGGCCGGGCTTGACCGGCATCGGCTCTTCGAGGCCGTCGACGCCCTCGAAGTCCTCCGCGAGGTGGAGGATGTTCTCCAGCCGGTCCAGGATGCGCTCCTCGCCGAGGTGGCGCATGTCGAGGTGGACGTACTCGTCCTCGATCCCCCGTCCCTCGTTGACCTGGGTCAGTTCCGCCCGGGAGACCACGTCGCGGGAGGCGAGTTCGCCCTCGTTGTTGGCGTACCCGTACTCGAACATGAACCGCTCCTCGGCCTCGTTGTAGAGGATGCCACCCTCCCCGCGGACGCCCTCGGAGATCAGGACGCCCGTCGACGGCAGCGTCGTCGGGTGGAACTGGACGAACTCCATGTCCTCCATCGGCGCGCCGACGCGGTAGGCCATCGCCTGGCCGTCGCCGGTGTTGGCGATGGCGTTGGTCGTGTGGTCGAACGCCTGGCCGAGCCCGCCGGTCGCGAGGATGACGCCGTTGCGGGCGTAGAACCCGTCGATCTCGCCGGTCTTGATCTCGTAGCCGACGACGCCGTGGCACTCCCGCCCCTCGGGGTCGTCGTGGTCGGTGACCGCGACGCGGGTGACGAACCACTCCTCGTACACCTCGATGCCGCGCTTGACCACCTGCTCGTACATCGTGTGCAGCAGGTGGTGGCCGGTCTCCGCCCCCGCATAGGTCGTCCGCGGGTGCGAGAGGCCGCCGAACGGCCGCTGGGAGACCTTTCCGTCCTCCTCGCGGGAGAACGGCATGCCCCAGTGTTCGAGCTGGATCACCTCGTTGGGTGCCTCCTTGGCGAACGTGTCCACCGCAGGGGCGTCGCCGAGGTAATCCGAGCCTTTCATCGTGTCGTAGGCGTGCAGTTCCCAGGAGTCTTCGGGGTGGAGCGCGGCGTTGATGCCGCCCTCCGCTGCCCCCGTGTGGCTGCGGACCGGGTGGAGTTTCGTGACCAGCGCCACGTCGGCGCCGTGTTCGTGTGCCGCGATCGCTGCCCGGAGGCCGGCGCCGCCGGCGCCGACCACGATGACGTCGTGTTCGTGCATGGTTACCAAAATTTGAGGTTGCTCTTGATCGCTTCCCGCTTGAGTTCCTGAATGTGCTCGGTCAGGGGGATGTCCTTCGGACAGACCTCCGTACAGGAGAACTGCGTCTGGCACCGCCAGACCCCGTGCTCCTGCTCGACGATCCGGAGCCGCTCTTCTTTGCGAGACTCGCCCTCGCGCTCGTCCATCGCGAACCGGTAGGCCTTGTTGATCGCCGCCGGCCCGAGGTACTTGTTGTCGCCGGCCGCGATGTTACACGAGGACATGCAGGCGCCACACCAGATGCACCGCGTCGAGAGCTTGATCTTCTCGCGGTTCTCCGGCGTCTGGCGCTGCTCCTCCAGTTCGCCGTCCGGCGTCTCGTCGGGGTCGAAGTACGGCTCGACGGCGTGCATCTGCTCGTAGAAGTGCTCCATGTCCACGACCAAGTCCTTGACGACGTCCTGGTGTGGCAGCGGCTCGATCCGGACCGGCCACTCCAGGTCCCCCATCTGGGTCTTGCAGCCGAGGCGCTGGCGCCCGTTGACGAACAGCGCGTCCGACCCGCAGACGGCCTGCCGGCAGGAGTGCCGGAAGGTGAGCGACGAGTCGTACACGTCCCTGGCGTAGATCAGCGCGTCCAGCACCGTCATGCCCTTGTGGTACGGCACGGTGAACGAGTCGAACCGCGGCTCCTCCTTGTCCGCAACTTCGGGGTCGTACCGGAACACCTTCAGTTCGACTGTCTCCTCGGCCTCGTCGAGGGCCGTCTCGACTTCCTGCTCGCGCTGGGCCGCGCGCTCGCGTTTGACTGCGCGACGGCGCTCGCCCGGCGACTCAGTCTCCGGTTCGGTTTCGACCTCTTCCTCCGTCTCCCGTTGTTCTTCGATTTGCGTACTCATGTGATCCTCAGAGAACTCCGCTCATAGCCAGTGCGACTCTCGTGCCCTGCAGGATCAGCAGGAGGCTGGCGACCGTCAGCACGGCGGCGACGACCTTCTTCTGGGTGCCGTCCAGCCCCTGGTTGACCAGGGCGTTGTACACGCCGTTGACGCCGTGGAACGTCGCCGTCACGAGGAACGTCCACATCAGCGAGAAGTAGCCGACGTTCCCCATCCGCGCCTGCGTGCCGGCGAACTCGATCTCGGCAGCGTGGTTGACGAAGTGCAGCAGGACGAAGTGGAACGCGAGCACGCCGATCAGGAACACGGCGGTGATCCGCTGGAGGAACCACCGTTTGCCGCCGCGTTCGAACGAGGAGTAGTGGTCTGCCATCAGAGCGCACCTCCGAGGAACGTCGGGATGCTCGCGACGGTGATCGCCGCCGTCAGCAGTAGGGAGGCGTAGAAACTCTTGTCCTGTGCCGTCAGGCCGAGCCCCAGGTCCACGAACAGCAGCCGGATGCCGTTGAGGATGTGAAACACCGCCACGGCCAGCAGTCCGATCTCCAGGAACCGGACGATCAGCAGTGCTTCGAGGCCCTGCAGCGTCGCCGTGTACGTCTCTGCCCCCTGCGTCGACGTACTGAGGACGGCGATGTGCGTGAACAGGTAGCCGACCAGTATCCAGCCGGTGAACTTGTGGAGGATCCAGGCCCACATCCCGGCCGAGAACTCCCGCCATCGCCCGAAGCTCTCGACAGTGCCTCGGTCGTAGCTCTGGCTCATATAGTTGGAAGGTAGGATTGCGCACAAATAGTAGTTTCTACAACGTAGCGCGCTCACTCTGGGAAGGCGTTCGCGCGCCACCGCGCTGCTACTGCTCTTCGGGGATGTCGACCGGCGCTTCGGCCTCCGCGAGCAGTTCGCGTATCTCCTCGGTACTGAGCATGTTCACCAGCGACTCGTCGCTGCTGCGGTAGGCGGCGAGTTCCTCGTCGCTCAGGTACGTACTCAGCTGCTCCTCGCCGATGTACGTTTCGAGGACGTCGTCGATATCCTCGGGATCGTAGCCTGGGATGACCATGTGTGTCACTACGGCGGTGGATGGTTTAGTAATGTGGTGCCACGGAGCAGCACTCCGACCACCGAAGAAACTTTGACCGTACCTCACGTGCGAGCACTGGAGGCAACCGATGTCCGACAAACCCACCGACGAGGAGTTCACCCTCTACGACTTGCGAGTGGAGTGTGTCGAGATCACCGGCGAACCGGTCGCCAACTACGACGTCGGCGACTACTTCGAGGTCCGCGGCGGCGAGATCCGTTTCCCCGAGGAGCAGGGGTTCTCGCTGTACGCGCTCGCGTCGCTGCTGCCGCTGTTACCGGCCAAGCAGCGCGAGACCGCGGAGAACGACTGGATGACGACGGACACCCAGGTGGCAGGGCCGGACCCGAACGTCGGCGGCGTGTTCGAGATAACGCGGATCGGGAAGCGGGAGTTTGACCACAGTGCTGTCTCCGGTGAGGACCTGCACACCGACGAGAACTGACAACGCCGCTGCACGGACAGCCGTAGAACGTGCCGGACGTGCAGGAGCCGCTTTTGCACGCCGATAGAGTGATTAGTGTGCCATAGCAACAGTACCCTCATCTCATGATGTACGAGCTCACGGACGGGTACGAGGCGTGTCGGATCATCAACGGGTACTGGCAGCTCTCGGCGAAGCACAACGAGAACCAGACGTCGACCCCCGTCGAGGACACGGCCGAGTTCGTCGACGCCGGACTCACGACGTTCGACTGTGCGGACCACTACACCGGTGTCGAGGAGTTGCTCGGTGAGTTCAGGAACTGGTACAGGAGGGAGCACGGTACCGACCTGCCGGTCCAGATACACACGAAGATCGTGCCGGACCGGAACAGGCTGGAGTCCGTCTCGCGGGCGTACATCGAGGGGATCGTCGATCGGTCGCGCCGTCGGCTGTGTGTCGACGCGCTCGACCTGGTTCAGTTCCACTGGTGGGACTACTCGGTGAAGAACTACGTCGACGCGGCGCGGCATCTCGCGGACCTCCGGGACGAAGGCAAGATCCGCCACATCGGTGTGACGAACTTCGACGCGCCGCGCCTGGAGGCGCTCCTCGACGCCGGCGTGCCGGTCGTCAGCAACCAGGTCCAGTACTCGTTGCTCGATACCAGGCCTGAACGCGAGATGGTCGACCTCTGCGAACGACGTGACATGAAACTACTGTGCTACGGGACGCTTGCCGGCGGCTTCCTGACGAGCAAGTTCGCGGGCGAGCCGGATCCAGGAGAGGCGACAGACCTGGAGAACCGGTCGCTTACCAAATACAAGCTGATCATCGAGGAGGTCGGGGGTTGGGAGGCGTACCAGAACCTCCTCGGGACCGTCTCCGACATCGCCGACAAGCACGGCGTCTCTATCGCTAACGTCGCCACAAGATACGTCCTCGAGAAACCCCGGGTCGGGTCGGCGATCGTCGGCGCGCGGAACACCCGCCACATCGAGTCGAACCAACGGACGCTCGCGTTCGAACTGGACGACGAGGACCACCGGACAATCGAGGTGGCCAGGGCCCACCTGGCCGAGGTGCCGGGCGGCGTCTATTCGGTCGAGCGGGACCAGGACAGCCGCCACGCGAAGATCATGAACTACAACCTGAACCAGAAGCAGGACAACTGAACGTGGCGCCCGTGACGCGGCACCGATGAGTTGGTCCCGTCCTGCCGGCTCAGATCCGGTCGTCGACCCGCTCGCCGGCCTTGTAGACGGCGGCGACGGCGTCGCGGGTCGCCGAGATGTCTGCGAGAGGATCCTCGTCGAGTGCGACCAAGTCGGCCTGTCGACCCGGTTCGACTGCACCGACGTCCTCGGCCTGGATGGCGTCGGCAGCCACGCTCGTGCCGGCCTTGAGCGCGTCCATCTCGTCCATGCCGGCCTGTTCGACGAGCAGTTCGAACTCGATGGCGTTGTCGCCGTGCGGGTGGAGGTACGAGCCGTTGCAGTCCGTCCCGAGCGCTACTGGCACGTCGGCCTCGTAGGCGCGGGTGACCGAGTCTGCGTGCTTGTCGACGTACTCCCGGCCCTTCCGGACGTGGAACTCGGGGAGTCCGTGCTCGTCACCCTCATAGGCGAGCCGGTAGATTGCACTGAGCGTCGGGACGACGACCGCCCCATACTCGTGTGCGAGATCGACTCCTTCGCCGCGCTCGCCGAACCCGATCGCGTGTTCGATCGTGTCGATCCCGTTGCGGATCGCCGCGTTGACGCCGGCGGTGCCGTAGGCGTGGGCCGCGGCGTGGGTGCCCACCGCGTGGGCCTCCTCGGCGAACACCTGCGTCTCCGCGTCGGTGTAGTGGACCTGGTCGGGGATCGTGCCCTTCGAGGCCATCCCGCCGGTGATGGTTATCTTGATGAGATCGGCCCCGCTGCGGAGTTCCTGTCGCGCCTTCTTCCGACACTCGGCGACCCCGTCGGCCTGGACCCCGAGCATCCGGTCCTCGTCGCCGGCCCAGTGGGTTGGAAGCTGGTTCATGTCGGCGTGACCGCCGGAACGCGAGATCGCCCGGCCGGCAGCGTAGATACGGGGGCCCGGAATCTCGTCGTCCTCCACGGCGTTCCGCAGCCCGATAGCGGTGCTCCCGCCGACGTCCCGGACGGTTGTGAATCCGGCGCGAAGGAGCTGCCGGAGGTCCGCCCCGCCCAGGGCTGCCTTGTAGGGGAGACTCTTCTCGATGCGTTCCATTGGCTGGAACGAACGAGTGCCGTTCAGGTGGACGTGACAGTCGAGGAACCCCGGCGTGACGGCGTGGTTCGAGTGGTCGATCCGGTCAGCCTCGTCCGGAACCGACACCGACTCGCTCGGACCGACCTTCCGGATGGTCCCGTCCTCCACGACGACGCGAGCGTCCCGGATCGGTTCGTCTGCGATGCCGTCAATGAGCGTTCCACACTGGATGACAGTGCTCGACATGACGGCACCGACACATCCCTGGATAATGCATTTTCCGGCACGCTTTCCCCCCGTCGAGTGCAGACACCGATACATATTTGTGGAGCCGATTACCAAGGGAAAGCAGAGCGGATGCTACGTTATCTCATGCGTCGCCTACTGACGATGATACCGGTCCTCTTCGGTGTCACCGTCATCATCTCTTCGCTCATCTACCTCGCTCCGGGGGATCCGGCGCGGGCAGCGCTCGGCAACCAGGCCGACGCGGAGGCCATCCAGGAAGTCCGCGCAGACCTCGGTGTCGACGACCCCATCTACGTCCGCTATGTCGACTGGCTCACGGACGTGCTGCAGGGGGACATGGGGACGTCGATCGTCACCGGAGAGCCGGTTTCGGCAATGATCGCCGAACGGCTCCCGGCGACGCTGGAGCTCTCCATCGTCGCGATGCTCATCACGTTCATCATCGCACTGCCGCTGGGCGTCGCCGCGGCGGTGCGTCAGTACTCGTGGCTCGACACCGGGTCAATGATCTTCGCCATCTTCTGGCTCTCGATGCCGTCGTTCTGGCTCGGGCTCATCCTCATTTTTCTGTTCGCGGTCCAGTGGCAGATCTTCCCGATCTCCGGCCGCGCGGACAGCTTCCTGACCCTCGAGTGGCTGAGCTACCTCGCGCTCCCCGCGTTCGCGATCGGCGCCAGACGGGCGGGCCTGCTGACGCGGCTGATGCGTTCGTCGATGCTCGAAATAATCAACGAGGACTACATCCGGACGGCAAAGGGCAAGGGCATCGGCTCGCAGGCCGTCGTCTACACGCACGCGATGAAGAACGCGATGATACCCGTCGTCACGCTCGTCGGCCTCCAGGTCCCGCTGATCATCTCGGGGTCAGTGATCATCGAGATCGTCTTCGCCTGGCCCGGGCTCGGCCGCCTGCTCGTCGACTCGGTGTTGCGGCGGGACTACCCGGTCGTCCAGGCGATCGTCCTCGTGTACTCCTGTCTCGTGCTCGTCGCGAACCTGGCCGTCGACGTCTCGTACACGTACCTCGATCCCAGAATTACCTACGACTGAACTATGCTCAGAGAACGCATCCGCACGGCCGGAATCAATCTCAAAGGCACGCTGAGAGCGATTCGCGACAGCAAGGTCCCCGCGCGAGTGGTGCAGAGCAACGCCGGCCTCCTGGGTGTTGCGCTCACCGGGACGCTCATCCTCGTCGCGGTCTTCGCCCCCGAGGTCGCTCCACACGATCCGATCGCACAGAACTACGATGCGACCAACCAGCCGCCGAGCCTCGAGCACCCGTTCGGGACCGACCGGTTCGGCCGGGACGTGTTCTCCCGGGTCATCCACGGCACCCGGTGGGCACTCGGGCTCGGCATCAGCATCCTCGTCTTCCAGATCCTCCTCGGCGTCACCCTCGGGCTCGTCGCCGGCTACTACGGCGGCCTCGTCGAGGCTGCGATCATGCGTCTCGTCGACGTGATGCTCGCAATTCCAGGGATCGTCCTCGCGCTGGCCATCGCCGGCATGATGGGCGGCGGGATCTTCCCGCTCGTCGTCGCCCTTGCAGCGGTGGGCTGGCGCGGCTTTGCGCGCCTGGTCCGCGGGGACGTGAAAAGCGTCATGGAGGACGAGTACATCGAGGCTGCCGAGGCCGCCGCCGTCAGCGACGTCCGGATCATGCTCCGTCACGTGCTGCCGAACGCGTCGGCGAGCATCATCGTCTACGCGACGCTGACCCTGCCGGCGGTCATCCTGCAGGTTGCGGCGCTGTCGTTCCTCGGGATGGGGGTGAATCCGCCGACACCCGAGTGGGGAGCCATCATCGAGGCAGGACGCGACCAGCTGCAGACCGAGTGGTGGATCTCGACGTTCCCCGGACTCGCCATCATGATCACTGTCATCGGGTTCAACGCGCTCGGGGACGCCCTCCGCGACGCGCTGGATCCGAAACAGTCACGACCACTTTAGCCATGTCAGAACCACTCCTCCAGATCGAGGATCTTCACGTGGAGTTCCGGACAGAGGAGGGCACCGTCCACGCGCTCAACGGGGTGAGCCTCGACATCGACCACAACGAGGTGGTGGGCCTCATCGGCGAGAGCGGCTGTGGGAAGAGCGTGACGGCGCTGTCCGTCCTCCAGCTGTTGCAGATGCCCCCGGCGGAGGTCACACACGGGCGGATCCTGTTCGACGGCGAAGATCTCCTCCAGCGGTCGGACTCCGGGATGGACGAGATCCGGGGGAACCGGATCAGCATGATCTACCAGGACCCGATGAAGTCGCTCAACCCGGTGCTGACGATCGGCAAGCAGGTCATGGAGCCGCTGTTCGCCCACCGGGACGTCACCGCCGAGGAGGCCCGGGAGGAGGCCGTCGAGATGCTCGACGCGTGCGGCCTCGCCGATTCCGAGCGGCTCGTGGACGAGTACGGGTCATGATCGCGATGGGACTGATCACACGGCCGGACCTGCTCATCGCCGACGAGCCGACGACCGCGCTGGATGTGACAACCCAGGCGAAGATCCTCGAACTCATGCGGGACATCCAGGCCGAGTTCGACATGGCGATGCTGTACATCAGCCACAACCTGGCGGCGGTCAGCGAACTCGCCGAGCGGATCACCGTCATGTACGCCGGGACGGTTGCCGAGCGGTGTACCCTCGGGGAGCTGTTCGAGCGGCCGCTACACCCGTACACGCGCAAGCTCACAGAGTCGATCCCGCGCGTCGGGAGGACACAGGATCGCCTGCCGACCATCGAGGGGTCGGTTCCGAGTCTGGAGTCCCCGCCGTCGGGCTGTCCGTTCGCGTCCCGGTGCCCGAACTACATCGGACCCGTCTGCGACGGACGGGTCCCGGAACTGCTCGGGCAGGGCGGAGGCCACGAGGTAGCCTGTCACCTCTACGACGACGCGGTCGAGGCGTCACCGCCATGGGAGGGACCACATGAAGCGCGGTACTGAGTCGGTCGCCGACGGGACAGTGGCAGATCCCATCCTCGAAGTCGAGGGGCTCCGCAAGTACTTCCCGATACAGGGGGGGATCCTGAACCGGACAGTCGGGAACGTGAAAGCCGTAGACGGCGTCTCGTTCGAGATCGGGGACGGCAAGACGCTGGGCCTCGTGGGCGAGTCGGGTTGTGGAAAGTCGACGCTCGGTCGGACCGTGTTGCGCCTGCACGAGCCAACAGGCGGCCGGATCCGGTACAGAGGGACGGACATCACCGACGCCTCGAAGGCGGAGCTGAAACGGTACCGCCGGGAGATGCAGGTCATCTTCCAGGACCCGGCCTCGAGCCTCAACCCGCGGCTGTCGGTCGGGAAGATCATCAGGGAGCCGATGCACTCGCTGACAGACTGGTCCCGGGAAAAGCGCCATGCCCGTACCGTCGAACTCGTCGAGGAGGTGGGGCTCGGGACCGAACACCTCGGACGGGCACCCCACGAACTCAGCGGCGGACAGCAGCAGCGGGTCGGGATCGCCCGCGCGCTGAGTATCAACCCACGGTTCGTTGTCGCCGACGAGCCGACCAGCGCGCTCGACGTGTCGGTCCAGGCGAGCATCCTCAACCTGCTGAACGACCTCCAGGCGGAGTACGACCTCACCTTCCTGCTGATCAGCCACGACCTGAGCGTCGTCCGCCACTCCGCGGACCGGATCGCCGTGATGTACCTCGGCAAACTCGCCGAGGTTGCACCCACCGACCGGCTGTTCGAGTCGCCCAAGCACCCGTACACGAAGGCACTGTTGTCGTCCGTTCCCCGGGCAGGACCGGAGCGCATGGAGGATCGCATCCTGCTCGAGGGGTCGGTTCCGAGCCCGGAGAACCCGCCGTCAGGCTGCCGGTTCCACCCGCGCTGCCAGGAGTACATCGGCCCGGTCTGTGAGGAGGACGAACCGGTGTTCGAGGAGGTCGCCGACGGCCACCGGTGTGCCTGCCACCACTACGAGTAGACAGGGAACCGGCGCCGCCGAGACCGGCCTACAGTCCGACTTCCCGGAGGTGGAGGTGGTACTGCCCCCACCAGAGCGGGTGCTCAGTCCACTCGTCGATGCCCTGCACCCCGTCTTCGAACGCGTAGATCCGGTTGAGCAGGTTGAGCGGGATCGCCGGCAGGTCCTGGTGGAGGATCCGCTGGGCTTCGAGCGCCGCCTCCACCCGGGCCTCGGGGTCGGGGTCGAACTGGGCCTGCCCGATGAGGTCGTCTACCTCCGAATTCTCGTAGTTACCGAAGTTCAGGCCGCCGACCTCGCTCGTCTTCTGGCTGCTGTGGTAGTAGTCCGAGAGCACCGACGACGCGAACGGGGTGAACGCGCCGCCGCTGTTAGCGAGGTGGTGCTCGTTGTTCTCGAGTTCGGCGTAGAACGTCGACGCCTCGGGCACCTGGAGGTCGGTCGCGATGCCGACCTCGCTCAGCATGGCCTGGATGGCCTCCGCCTGGTTCGACAACAGCGGGAACGGGAACGAGTAATGGTTCAGCCGGAGTTCCTCGCCGTCGCGGGCCCTCGTCTCCCCCTCCTCGTCGTTCGTCCAGCCGGCTGCGTCGAGCTCCTCGCGGGCCGCGTCGGGGCTATAGGCCGGGTGCAGCTCCTCGTTCTCCGACTCGGGAAGCGCGTTCGCCCAGAACGGCGGGACGAACCCCTTGGTCGTCTCCCCCTCGCCATCGAGCCCGACGTCGATGAGGGGACCGCGGTTGATCGCGTGAGCGATCGCCCGCCGCACCTCGATCTCGTCGGTCGGCGGCTTCGCCGTGTTGACCGGGAGGAACGTCCACGTCGACTGGGTACGCCGGACCTCTGTCCCGCTGTTGTCCTCGATCGACGCCGCCTGTCCGAGCGCGGTCTCGTAATCGGCGTGGAGGTCGCCGGCGGTCAGCTCGTTGGCACGCGTAGCGTCTTCCGGGATGATGTCGAGGACGACGCGGTCGACGTTGGACTGTGGGCGGCTCGTGAACTCCGGCCCCCACTCGTAGTCGTCATACCGCTCCAGTTCGACGTAGTCGGCGGCCGCCCACTCGACGAACTCGTACGGTCCGGTGCCGACGATGACCTCCCGCCCCCAGTCGTCGCCGGCGTCCTCGACTGCGTCGCGGGGTGCCATCCCGATCTCGAACTCCGAGAGTTCCCGCAGGAACAGCGGGTACGGCTGGTCCGTCTCGATCGTCACCTCGTACGTTCCCGACGCCTCCATCTCCGTGACCGGGTCGAAGACCGACGCGTGCGCACCGAGGTCGACGAGCCGCTCGAAGTTCCAGACGACCTGCTCGGCGTCCAGCTCGGTCTCGTTGTGGAACGTGACGCCCTCCTCGAGCTGGAACACGAACTGCCTCGCGTCGTCGAGTATCTCGTAGTCCGAGGCGAGATGCGGGACCGGCTCGATATCACTGTTCAGGAGAAACAGGGTCTCGTGGACCGGGGCGAGCGCGACCCCCTCCGGGATCCGTCCGGATTCGTGGATGTCCAGCGTGCTCGGTTCGCTGTTGAGTCCCACCCGGAACTCCGAGTCCCCGTCCCCGTTTCCGTTTCCGTTTCCGTTTCCGTTTCCGTTCTCGTTGCCGTTACCGTCGTCGTCATCGTCGCCGAGGCACCCGGCCAGCCCGGTGCCGACACCGACGCCCAGGGCTGCCAGTAGCTGCCGCCGCCCGATCTTCGGTGTGCTATCATACGACATTGCAAATCCGTTCGACGACATATAGTAAAGAGTTTTTGTCTTCAGGGGCTGGGTTCGTCGGTTTTCGACCGAGTCGAGACACGCGGCCCGGCCATCCGCTGCCGAAGAACGGCACGGTTTAGTGCGGGCCGCGGAAAACGCTGACAATGACGTTCCACGAGCGCGGCTACATGGAGGGTACCCTCGGAACGCAGGCCGTCGACTGGGAGGAGCGGATCAACACCCAGCGGCTCCGCGAGGAGCGCAAACAGAAGGCGCTCGACCGCCTGCAGGACACCGACCTGGAGGCGATGCTGCTCGTCTCGGACCCGAACATCCGGTACGTAACCGGGCTGGCGATGACCGGCGGCAGCGGCGCCGACCACTACACCTTGCTGACCGAGAACGGCGACGTCGTCCACTGGGACACCGCCGACCACGCGAGCAACCAGCGCAAGCACTGCCCGTGGTTGGAGGACATCCGCTACGCCTGCCCCGGCCTGGGCAACGTCCCGCGCGCCTCCGGCCGCAACTCAGCCCGGCAGTTCCTCCTCTCGACGATGGCCGAACTCGTGGCGGAGGCGATGGACGAGTACGGCGTCGGCGACGAGACACTCGGCCTGGACATCGGCAACCAGGGCCTCGTCGCGGCGTTCGAGGACCAGGGCGTCGACGTCGATACGACCACCGCGGGCGAGGTGATGCTCGACGCCCGCAAGACCAAGACGAACGACGAGATCGAGTGCTTGCGGATGGTCGCGGCCATCTGCGAGGCCGGGTTCCAGCAGATCACGGAGACCGCCGAGCCCGGCGTGCGCGAGACCGAGGTGTGGGGCGAGGCGGTGCGGGAGCTGTGGCGCCACGGCGCGTTCGTCGGCGGCGGCTACTGCACCTCCGGCCCGAACACCTGGCCGAAACACCAGGCCAACACTACCGACCGGATGCTCCGCCCCAACGACCTGGTGTACGCCGACTTCTACAACATCGGCTACCTGGGCTACCGCTCGTGTTACTACCGGACGTTCTCGATGGGCCAGCCTACCCAGGAGCAGGAGGACGCCTACGAGATTGCCCGGGACAACCTCTACGACGTGCTCGAACGGATCGAGCCCGGCGCGACCACCGACGAGATTGCGAAGGGGTTCCCGGACATGGAGGGTGAGCACGCCGACTACTACGGGGCCGAGAAGCCCTGGGAGATGACCACCAACCACTGGGCGCACGGCCTGGGGCTGCAGCTGTACGAGGTGCCGCTGATCTGGCGCGGCATCTCGCCGGAGCATCCGATCGAGATCGAGGAGGGGATGACGATGGCCGTCGAGACCCAGGAGCCCGCCGGCCGGCAGGGCGTCCGCGTCGAGGAGATGGTCGTCGTCCGCGAGAACGGCGTCGAAATTCTGAGCGAGTGGCCCGTCGAGGAGATTACGCCGATCGACTACTAGGCTGCGCTGTATTGTCAACTACTCCATCTCGACACAACTCGGGACTATCAGGGTCGATACTCGTGGATATCGTGTCCTGACGTGTCACAGAGTCATGTCCGGGTGTATATCACTCCCCGGTCACAGCAGCCGGTACGTTCCGCGGCTCTCGCTGATCTCGCCGGCACGGACCAGTTTGCGGAGCGCCTTTCGGGTGTACTCTGCCGGCACGTCGCGCTCGCTCGTGTACGCGACGATATCGCCTTCGGTCGGCTCGTCGAGTTCCCGCAGCGCGTCCCGGACGATCCCCTCGCGACTCGAACTGCCGCTCGACTCGCGCTCGCTGGCGTCGGCGACCGCGTCGGGGTCGATGCCGGATTCGGCGAGGTAGGTGTCGTCGTCGATGCCGGCCTCGTCCACCTGCGCGTCGAGTTCCGCGAACGAATCGAGTTCGGCGAGCGCCTCGTCCTGGCCCTGGCGGGCGGCGAGCATCGAGGCACGCACCTCGCGGGCGTGGTCCTCGTCGTCGGTGGTAACGAACTCCCGGCGCTTCGCGTACTTGCGGGTCTTCCCGCAGCGGGGGCACTGGCTGGTTTCGGGGCGCCCCTCGACGATCCACAGCGCCTGACATTCGTCACAGCCGACGACCGCGTACATAGCTGGGTGTTCGATGCGAGCGCAATGAACGTGTTGCCTCCGCGGCACCGTCGGGGTGCCGTCGGGTGATAGTGTGACTGTTTTCGGCGCCACATCGCACTAACGGCGGTTTCACGGCCTGAAACTGGGGTCTGACGAATGCCCGGCCTAAAGAGTCACAACAATCACTATGAAACGCTTTTGTTGTTCCGTTCCATTGTTTCGCCAATCGTGTCGGCTGGCCCTTCGCTCCGGACCGCCCTGGCGCTGCTGCTCGTCGCGCTGCTCGTCGTCAGCGGGGGCTGGATCGCGAGCACTCAGTCCGCCGACGCCAACCAG
This sequence comes from Halobacteriales archaeon QS_4_66_20, assembly GCA_003021015.1. Classification (GTDB taxonomy): domain Archaea; phylum Halobacteriota; class Halobacteria; order Halobacteriales; family Haloarculaceae; genus Halovenus. Next base: position 109,086 of record PXRK01000067.1, read on the forward strand.
GCGGCCGACGCCGAAGCCGAGTACGTCGAACTCGAGGACGGGACCCAAATCTGGCCGTACCACAGCCAGACGATCTCTCACTCCACGCGGACGCTGCCGATCAACGTGGTCGTTTACGGCGACGCGGAGATCGTCGAACAGATCCTCGCACAGGGCGCCGGGGAGTGGGAGGAAGTCCCCGAACAACAGCAGGACGTCAGCCCGGACGAGGAGTCAGCCACCATCGAGGGCCCGCGGGTCGACTGGGATCCGGCGGAGGGCGCCGTCCGCTACCTGGCGCTCAGAACCCCGGGCGAGGGGATCCACTACTGGAAGCCGGCGGACTACCACCTCCACGACGGCGAGTACTTCGGGTCGCGCCACCACGTCCGGGCGTACGTCGACCCGACCGATAGGACGTGGACGGCGATCCAGGCCCACCGCGAACACTGGGACTGGTTCCGGCTGCGCCACACCGTCCACAGCGTCGAGGAGGCACAGAGTCACGTCGACCAGCGGTTCCAGGGCCGGGAGTACGCGGAGCTCCGCCGGGAACGGTTCGGGAACAGCAAGGGGTCGGACGCCGACGGGTGGGTCAGCGTCGTCGAACTCGAACAGTGGCTGCTCGCCGGCGGAACGATGCTCGTTGGTTTCGCGACGACCCAGCGCCGGATCGCGACCGCCCTCGACCGGTGGGACGACACCGGCAGGGCAGCGCTTTTGGCTGGCGCCGTCGCCGTACCGTACCTGTTCGTCCGCTTCGGGTCGATCGCCGCCCACGGGGCGCTGCCGGGGATCGACCCCTGGCTGCTGGTCGCCGCCTTCCTGCCGGTGCTCGTCGTCGGCGAGCCGGTGCTGACGTACCTCGCGGCCCGCAGGCTGGACGCCACCCCCGCGTTCGCCGTCGCCGCGCTCGCCTTTCTCGTCACGCTGCTGTTCGATTACACCGTCCTCGGCGTGCGGTCGCTGCCGCTGGACACGGTCGTCCACCACGTCGCCGTCGTCGCCGCGATCGGGTTCATCGCCGCTGGCGCCTCCCGGAGCGCGCGGGACCCCGACGCCGACCTGGGTCACGTGCGGACCGGCGTCCTTCTGTGGATCGTCGTCGGCGTCCTTCCGCTGCTGCGGTTCGTCTACCCGATCTGATACTGCCGGACGTGATTCCGTTACTACCCGGATAGTCACGTCCGGCAGTATGAGGGCCCCGCGACTGCGGGACAGCCCTGGGCTGTCGGCCCGGCGCTGTTGCCTCCGGTCGCTGTCGGTGCTACGGTTCCTGACGCTTGTACGGCCGCCGCCAGGACGGCGTCACCCGCGTGTACACGACGACCCCGACGAACACGACGACATACAGGAGCCACCAGGGGAGGGCGAACCACTGGAAGACGAGCGTCGTCACGAGCAGCCACGTCGCCAGGATCGCCGCGTCGGTGACGATCCGGGACCAGTTGTGATGGAGGTACGCCAGCAGCCGCTCCCGTCGGGACTCGACGGCCGGTGGGTCCGACTCCGCCTCGACTGTCCTGACGTCCGGCGCACGCGCATCGGCCCCGGAGTCGTCCGGATCGCTGGACTCGCTCATTGCGTGTCTGCCTGTCGGATCTGAAGACCGGCGCAGCCTTATCGGCTCCGGACCGCCGGTTCCCGGCGCCAGAATTTTATACCAGTTTCCGTCTCCACGTGTGTATGGTGCTGGAACAGGTTGGCACGGGTGGGGACCTCCTCGCGTCGAGCGTCGTTCTCCTGCTGTTTCTGCTGGTCCCGCTCGTCGTCGGGCTGGGGATGGTCCACGAGGGGGTCAAACAGTTCCGGATCAGACAGCGCGTCCGCGATACGCCGACCGAGACGGCGGATGCAGTCGCCGTCGGGCGAACGGAGGTCTCGGGCGTCGCCCGCCCCGCAGAGCAGACCTGTCGGGCGCCGTTCACGGACGAGGAGTGTCTCTACGTGCAGTTACTGTCGGACGTGAGTACGTGGAGATTTCCACCCCGGAACCGTGCTGAAACGTGTGAATCAACCGGTTTGCGTGTCTTGCCATTCCACAGAGTCACGTCCGACAGTAAGTGGAAGATCTCCGAGCGATCCGCTGACGCTGACGGGGGGTGGGAGCTGCTGGATCTCGGGGTGTCCGTCTCGCCGTTCTACGTCGAGGACGAGACCGGCCGGGTGCTGGTCGACCCGACGCGCGGGGCCGTGAGCAACCCCGTCGTCATGGACGAGAGCTACGGGGTCGAGGTGCGGCCGGAGCACGCGACCACGACCGTCGTCGAGGCCGGCCAGGAGCCGCCCGAACGGATCGCCGCCTTCCTCCGCGACGGTCGGGAGGTGGCCGTCGAGCCCGTCGACACCATCGACCTCGTGGAGAACGCGGATCTGACTGGCCGCGGCGACTCGGCCGACCCGGCGACGGCGACCGACCCGATTGCGGCGGCCGAGTCTGGAACAGGAGATTTGGCGGCGTCTGCGGGTGGGTTCGATCGGTTCCTGGCCGACGAGGTGCCGGTCACGGCCCACCGCGATCGGAAGTACGAACAGCAGGTGGTGCCCGTCGGCTCGTCGGTGTACGTGTTCGGCAACGCGACGCCGCGTTCGGACGCGTCGGGGACCGGCGGGGAGCGACTCGCGATCGGTCCGGACCCGTCGACGGATCTGTTTCTCGTCTCCACCGCTGGCGAGGCGGAGCTGTTGCCCCAGTTCGAGCGGTCGACGCGGAGGCTCATCGCTCTCGGCCTCCTGCTCAGTGCTCCCGCAGTCGGCGTGATCGCGTCCATCCTGGTCGCGTGAGCGACTGCCGGGTCGTGCTGGCCGCGCGAGCATCCGTCCAGCCACGCTGGCCGCGTGAGCGACCTCCGAGGCTAGGACCGAGCGAGCCAGCATACCCAACCAGCAGCCTCATACCACTCGGCTGAATACGGCCGGGCAGATGGTGGCAGCGAGCGCAGTGCTCACGCTGGTGGTGGCGGGGCTGGCGAGCCTGTTCATGGCGTGGGCCATCGGCGCCGGGTCGTCGGGGTCGACGCCGTTCGCTCCCGCAGTCGGTGCGAACGCAATCTCGATCATGCGGGCGGGCTTCCTGGTCGGGATTCTCGGCCTGCTCGGGGCCGTCCTGCAGGGCGCCAACGTCACGGAGGCCGTCGGGTCGGAGCTGGTCATCGGCCAGTCGCTGTCGGCGACGGCGGCGACGCTCGCGCTGCTGATCGCCGCCACGCTCGTAGCCATCGGCATCTTCACCGGCTACCCGATCGCGACCGCCTTCACCGTCACCGGCGCGGTGGTCGGCGTCGGGCTGGCGATGGGCGGCGACCCCGCGTGGGCGAACTACCGCCAGATCACGGCGCTGTGGATCGCGACGCCGTTCGTCGGCGGCGGGGTCGCGTACGCGACAGCCCGCCTGCTCCGGGGCGACCGGCTGGCACAGACGGTGGCGATTCCGCTGCTGGGCGGCGTCGTCGGACTTGTCCTCGCGAACGTGCAGTTCGTCTTTTTCGCCCCCGGCGACGAACAGGCCTCGATCGCGCAGGCGACCGTCCAGCGGCTCGGCGGGGGGACGGTGACGTACGCGGTCGCGACGTTGCTGGTCGCCGGCGCGGTCGCGGGGCTGCTGGCCCACCGCACCAGGGTCGACCCCGAGCGGGCCCAGCAGCGGTTCCTGCTGAGTCTCGGAGCGCTGGTCGCGTTCTCCGCCGGCGGCAGCCAGGTCGGCCTCGCGATCGGGCCGCTCGTGCCGCTGCTCGGCGGGTTCGACATCCCGCTGGTCGCAGTGTTGCTGGGCGGCGGCCTCGGCCTCCTGGTGGGCTCCTGGACGGGCGCGCCCCGCATGATCAAGGCGCTGTCCCAGGACTACTCGGCGCTGGGCCCGAACCGCTCCATCGCGGCGCTGATCCCCTCGTTTGCCATCGCCCAGACCGCCGTGTTCTTCGGGATTCCCGTCTCGTTCAACGAAATCATCGTCTCCGCGATCATCGGCAGCGGCTACGCAGCCAGCGGCGAGGGCGGCGAGGTCAGCGGCGCGAAGATGGGCTACACCGTGCTGGCGTGGGTCGCCTCGCTCGCCGGCGCGCTCGCGATCGGCTACGGCGGCTTCCTCGCCGTCGACTCGCTGCTGTGATTGTGATGTGGTGCCGAAAACACTCACAGAGCGTTACGAGCTATTCGACCGCCTCGACGTCGGCGGCCTCCCCGCCCTCCGCTTCCTCGTGGTAGGCGTCGAGTCCGGAGATGCGCGCCTTCAGAATGCGCGTGTTCTCGACCTGTTCGACGCGGATCGTCAGCCCGTCGTACTCGATGCGCTCGCCCTGCTCGACCAGCCGGCCGGCCCGGTTGAAGATGAAGCCGGCGATGGTCTCGAACTCCTCGCCCTCGGGGAGTTCGATCCCCAGGGAGTCGTTGACCTCGTCGATGTTGACCTCGCCTTTGACAACCGCCGCCCCGTCGCCGACGAACTCGATGGGCTCGGCCTCGCCGCCTTCGAGGATCTCGCCGACGATCTCCTCGACGAGGTCCTCCATCGTCACCAGCCCCTCGGTGGTGCCGAACTCGTCGATGACGATCACCATGTTCAGCCGCTGTTCGCGCATCTCTGTCAGCAGGTCGTCGACGTTCTTGGTCTCGGGGACGTGCAGCGTCGGTTCGATCAACGATTCGAGGTCGACGGGCGTGTCGTCGTCGCCGTAGTTGCTGTCGCGGATCAGGTCGTTGATGTGGACCACTCCGAGGATGTTGTCGAGTTCGCCGTCGTAGACGGGCAGACGCTCGTGGTTGCTCTGGACGCAGGTCTCGATCGCCTCCTCGATCGAGGCGTCCTTGGGGACGGCGGTCATGTCCAGCCGGGGGGTCATCACCTCCTTGACGATCGTGCGGTTGAACCGGAGGGTTCGCTGGAGCATCTCCCGTTCCTCCTGGTCGAGGACGCCCTCGCGCTCGCCGGTCTTGATCATGTCGCGGATCTCCTGGCGGGTGACGTAGGACTCCTCGATGGCCGCCCGGCCGCCGGTCACTTTGTTGACAGCCCGGGTCAGGTAGTCGAACAGCACCACCAGCGGCAACAGCAGCGTCTCCGCGAACTTCAGCGGCCGGGCGATGCGCAGCGCCCACGGCTCGGAGTTGTCGACAGCGTAGGACTTGGGGGCGCTCTCGCCGAACAGCAACACAAGCGCCGTGACGCCGAACGTCGCAACCGCGACTGCCCGCCCCTGGCTGGACATGAAGTAGGCGAGCAGCCCCGTCGCGATCGACGACATGGCGATGTTGACAAGGTTGTTGCCGACGAGGATCGTCACGAGCAGGCGGTGGGGGTCCTGCTTCAGGCTCTGCAGCGTCTTCGCGCCACGCTTCCTCTCGGAGACCACTGCCTCCACGCGGTGGCTCGGCAGCGAGAACATCGCGATCTCCGAGGAGGAAAAAAACGCCGAGAGACCGAGCAACACGAACAGCACGAGTCCGCCGATCACGGCGAAGGCGGCGTCCGACAGCTCGGTCCCGAACACCTCGACCGCCGCCAGTCCCGCGCCGAACAGCTCAGCCGCGAGCCCTGCGCCGAGCAGCTCCGTCACCCGGCCCGGGACGGCCGCCGCCGTGGCGTCGCTCCCGACAGTCGCCGCAGGGGCCGTCCCGACGGCGGTTGCCAGGCTGTCGAGGACGGAGAGACTCATCATCGGCCCGTTAGTTCTCGACTCCCGGTCAAAAGGGTTGTCATGCGCTGGGCGAAGGTATTACACCGTCCTCGTCCGTACTGGGGGGTATGAGCGAGCCAGCGATCACCCTGTACCGGCTGCAGGCCTGTCCGTACTGCGAGCGCGTCGTCAGGAAACTCCACGAATATGACCTCGCGTACCGCTCGCGGTTCGTCGAACCGATGCACTCCGACCGGGACGTCGTCAAGCGACACAGCGGCGTCCGGACGGTCCCGGTGATCGTCGACGGGCACACGGGTGTTACGATGGCCGAGAGCGCGAACATCGTCGAGTATCTCGACGCGACCTACGGCGAGGCCGACGCAGCGTCGGCGGCCGCGGACGCGACGGTCGCCGGGGAGGGGTCGTAGATGGTGGAGTTCGACGTCGTCGAACTCGACGAGGCGGCCCACCCCGAGGAGGGCGACATGGCACCCGACTTCACGCGGCCGCTGGTCAACGACGAGTACTGGGCGGACGTCGCGCTCTCGGAGCTGACCGGGGAGGGCCCGGTCGCGCTCGTGTTCCACCCCATGGACGGCGCGTTCCCGGCGACGTACATCTGGAACGAACTGCGCGACCGCGACCTCGACGCGCACGACGTGACGGTCGTCGGACTCTCGATCTCCTCGCCGTACGAGCACAAGACGCTGATCGACGAGCGCGGCCTCGCGGACCGCGACGTGCGGTTTTTTTCCGATCCGGCCAACGGCGTCGCGGCGGAGTACGGCATCGTCAACGACCTCGACGGGATGACCGGGATCAGCGAGCCCCGGCCCGCGACGTTCGTCGTCGACGAGGACCGGACCGTCGAGTACGCCTGGGTCGCCAGCGAGTGGCCCGCCTTCCCCGAGTACGACGAGTTCGAGGCGGCGGTCGAACGGGTCGCGTAACGGGGGCGAGTTCGGGACGATGACAGACGACGCCGACGGCACGACGGACCAGGAGGCGACAGTGAACGATACGGTCGCCGAGGCGGCCGAGGCGATCCGGCACGGCCAGCTCGCCGTTTACCCGACCGAGACGGTGTACGGGCTGGGCGCCGACGCGCTCGACGCCGACGCCGTCGAGCGGGTGTTCGCGGCGAAAAACCGCAATCGCGAGAACCCGGTGTCGCTGGCGGTGCCGGACGCCGAGAGCACCACCGAGTACACCGCGCCGAGCGACCGCGAGCGGGCGTTCATGGAGGCGTTCCTCCCCGGTCCCGTCACGGTCGTCCTCGAACGGCGGCCGATGGTTCCCGACGCCTTGACTGCCGGCAGGGACCGGGTGGGCGTTCGGGTACCGGATCACGAGATCGCGCTGTCGCTGCTCCGCGAGGCCGCGCCCGTGACCGCGACGAGCGCGAACGTGAGCGGCCGTCCGAGCGCGCGCGGCGTGGCCGACCTGGACGATCGGATCCGCGAGTCCGCTACTGTGGTCGTCGACGGCGGCGAAACGCCCGGCGGGGGCTCGACAGTCGTCGACGTGGCCCGCGAGGAGATCCACCGGCGGGGGCCGCTCGCCGACGACATTGAGGCCTGGCTGGCCGAGCACTGAGCGATGAGAGGTCCGGCAGGATCTGCTACTGGGGCTGCCGGGGGCCGGAGACCCGCACCTGCGACTTCTTCGGGCGACGTCGCGTTGCAGTGCTGCGCTCAGCCGCCGAGCAGGCTCCGCAGCGAGCGCGTCTTGACGCCGCACTCCGGCTGGTACTCGCAGGGCTCGCACTTGGCCCGATCCTCGGTCCGGGCGGGCGGGCCGTCGATGGCCTCGGCGATCCGGACAGCCTCGCGGTACTCGGCAGTCCGGCGGACCGTCACGTCGACCTGCCGGATCACGCCGTAGGCGGGGTACTCGGCGTACACCTGCTCGACGCTCCGTTCGCGCTCCCAGGACAGCACCTTCGCGGCGGCGATCAACCGGACGCTCTGGGGGTGCCAGACGCCGGTTTCGGGCGGCTCGCCCGCGAACGCGAGCGAGAGTGACGGCGGGTCGCCGTCGAGCACCTTGTGCGCGATCCCCCGGCAGTCCCGGCCCTCGAGGAACACGTCCCTGTCGGGCGGCGCCGCCAGCGACTCCCAGTCGTCCAGGCCTGCTTTCGCGGCGCCCAGCCGCGAGCGGTACTGTGTCGGCGTCACCGCGATCGGTGCGTCCCTGATCGCAGCGTCGTCTGCGAGCAACTCCTCGTAGCGGAACGCCAGTTCGCGTCTCGCCGTCACCTCCTGGGGTACCTCCGGTTCGGGCGATCGGCGGCGGTAGTACAGCTTGCGTGGGCAGTACGCGGCAGTCTCGACCTCGCGGAAGGCGTGCATGGGGCGGGCTGGTCGCGGCTTCGGACATAAAGGCGGGGAGCGGGTGGCTCCGCTCCGGACCGCCCAAAACCCCGGCGGGTGCGCCGCCACCGCAGTCAGGTGGAGTAGTGGCTGACGACGTAGTCGTCGTTACCCACCCCGATGATCGCCCACTCGTAGTCGAGGTCCGCCCCCTCCAGGCGTCGTTCGAGCGTCGAGACGTGATCCTCCCAGGTCACGAAACACCGGAGTCCGCCGGTTTCGGGCGGGTCGTCCGGTTCGGCCATCGGTGTCAGTTCCACGACGCGCCACTTGCGGTGTGCGCGCAGCGTGCCGTCGTCCGCAGTGACGGTGTACCCGAGGTCGTTGAAAATCGACTCGGCCTCGCGTTCGAGAGACGTGCTAGCAACTCCCATTCACAGTCCCGTACTCCTGGCTCGGGCTTAAACGTATCTTAGTGACACTGACACAACAACAAGTGGCTGGTCGCGACGGCAGGGCGGCGGTGGCGGGGACGGTCGGCGTCCAGTACGGTGACAGCAGGGAGAGCCGTGCTTCGTGCTACTCGTGAGCGGCGTCCCACTCCTCGGCTTTGGTGCGGTTGCTACAGACGTTACACTGGACGCGGCCCATCGAGTCGACGGCGTTGTTGACTGTTCCGCAGTTCGTGCAGAAAAAGCCCCACCGCTGCTGGCCGCGCTCGTCCGCGTAGACGACGTGGAACGGTCCCTTGGCGCCGCGCTTGCCCTCGGTCCGGTCGACGAACAGCGTCTGCCCGCCAGGGCCAGTGACTGATTGCATGGGCACTCCTTCGCCGGCCAGCGACAAAGACCTCTCGTTGCCCGGCCGCTCGCACCGCGACGACCCGGAGTGGAAACACTCAAGCGCGCAGTCGAGGAGGAGTTCGCTTGATAGTGATTCAGCCGTCGAACCGACACCGCAGGAGAAACGGCTGCGTCGGGCGACCGTCTGCGAGCGGCCCGGTCAGGCGAACGTTCGCGAGACGTCCTCGTCCTCGTCTTCGGTCTGGATCTTCTCGTAGGCCTCCCGGAAGTCGCTCATCCGGACCTCGGTGCGGTCGTCGCGGATGGCGAACATCCCGGCCTCTGTACAGACCGCCTTGATGTCGGCGCCGGAGGCGCCCTCGGCCATCGCGGCGAGCCGGCCGAAGTCGACGTTGTCGTCGACGCTCATCGAGCGGGTGTGGATCCTGAAGATCTGCTCGCGGCCGGCCTCGTCGGGCTCGGGCACCTCGATCAGGCGGTCGAACCGTCCCGGGCGCAGAATCGCCCGGTCGAGCATGTCGAAGCGGTTGGTGGCGGCGATGATGCGGATGTCGCCCCGGTCCTCGAACCCGTCCATCTCCGAGAGCAGCTGCATCATCGTCCGCTGGACCTCGGCGTCGCCCGACGTCTTCGACTCCGTCCGCTTGGCGGCGATGGCGTCGATCTCGTCGATGAAGATGACGGCAGGCTGGTGCTGGCGGGCGAGCTCGAACAGGTCGCGGACGAGCTTCGCGCCCTCGCCGATGAACTTGTGGACGAGTTCGGAGCCAGCCATCTTGATGAACGTGGCATCGGTCTGGTTGGCGACGGCCTTCGCGAGCATCGTCTTGCCGGTGCCCGGCGGGCCGTGCATCAGCACACCCGACGGCGGGTCGATGCCGATGTCCTCGAACATGTCGGGGTTCTTCAGCGGCATCTCGACGGTCTCGCGGACCTCCTCGATCTGTTCGTTGATGCCGCCGATGTCGCCGTAGGTAACCTCCGGGCTGCGGTCGACCTGCATCACGCGGGCCCGCACGTCAGTCTCGTCTTCCAGCGTCTTGACGATCGACAGTGAGTTGTTGACCGCGACGCGGTCGTCGGGTTCGAGGTCCTCGCGCATCTCCTCGGTGACCTCGGTCAGCGCCTCCTGGTTGTTGCCGTGCTGTTTGATGATGACGCCCTCGTCGGTCAGCTCTTGGACCGTGGCGACGAACAGCGGGGACTGCTTGAGCTTCTTGTTCTCGTGGGTCAGCCGCTCGAGCTTCTGCTGGTACTTGTTGTTCTCCGCGTTGGCATCGAGCAGTTTGTCCCGCATCTCCTCGTTCTGGGATTCGAGCACCTCCAGGCGCTCCTCCAGCGATTCGACCTTCTCCTGCTTGGACGCGTCGTCGTCGTACGGGAGTTCGACGTCGTCCACCGTATCAGTCATTACCCTACTGTAGCGGTTTCAATAATAAGAGGTTTCGGGTCGGTTTTTACCCCTGGTAACGAGTGACGTACCCGGATCCCGCGACTGCGTCGACCTGTCTCGCAGTTGATCTGTACTGTCGCGAGTGTTGCCGGACTGAATAACCGTGAAGAATAAAATAGAATACAAAATATTATTAGTCTGTATCTCCGAACGGGTAGATACGATGAGTGCAACCGAGACGGTACGGGAGAACGCACCCGAAGATCTGGAAACGCTGCGGGAGCTGCCCCCGAGCGCGAAGCTCGTGGCGAAGGTACTGGAGTACAACGACTCGCTGACACAGAGCCAGCTTGCGGAGGAGACGCTGCTGCCGCCGCGGACGGTCAGGTACGCGCTGACGCGGCTCGAAGACGCGGGCATCGTGGATTCGCGGTTCTCCTTTTCCGATGCGCGCAAGCGGATCTACACGCTCGCTGCCGAGTGACTGGCTTCGGGTCGTACGGTTCTTCGAGGTATACTGCCGGACGTGACTCTGTTACTCCGAGTGATGCTCGGACTGGGGGTTTCGGTTGTCTCATACTGATTGTTGTGATTATTTTCATCACCACATCGCAATAGCGGCGGTTTCACGGCTCGAAACTGGCATCTGACGAATACCCGGCGGTACAGAGTCACAACAATCAGTATCAGATGCTGAGCGCTATCCGGGTGGGAACGGAATCACGTCCGGCAGTATAGGACTGGTCGCCCTCAGACAGCGGGAGTCGAAACCCACAAGCGCCGGCCTGTCGAACCGACACCGATGACGGTCCTAGAGCGCTACGAGCCGCTCGTCGACGACCCCGACGCCTTTCGCGCCGCCTGCGAGCGTCCGCTACCCGCGGTCGTGCGCGTGAACACGATCAAGACGACCGTCGACCGGGCTCGCGAGGCACTGGCGGAGGTCGGGATCGCGTCCGAGCAGACGGACTGGCACCCCGGGATGCTCCGCCTCCCCGAGGCACAGCCCGGCGCCAACTGGCCGTACGTCCACGGCTGGCTCCACGGCCAGGAGGAAGTGTCGGCGGTCCCCGCCGAGGTGCTGGACCCACAGTCCGGCGAGCGCGTCTGGGACGCCTGCGCCGCGCCGGGGAGCAAGACCACGCAGCTGGCGGCGCTGCTGGACGACGAGGGGCTCGTCGTCGCGACGGACAACAACATGGGCCGGGTGTCGGCACTCCGGTCGAACACCGAACGCCTCGGCGCCACGAGCGTCGCCGTCACCGTCGAGGACGCGCGCAACCACTCGCTGAAACCGTTCGCCGCCGCCGACGACGAGCCAGGGCCGACGACGGCCGACGGGGCGCTGTACGACCGCACGCTCGTGGACGTCCCCTGCTCCTGTGAGGGCACCGTCAGGAAGAACCCCGACGTGCTCGACGAGTGGGAGTTCGCCCAGGTCGAGGGGGTCGCTGGCGTCCAGAAGGGGATCCTCCGGCGCGCGGTCCAGGCCACCCGTGCGGGCGGCACCGTCGTCTACTCGACCTGTACCTTCGCTCCCGAGGAGAACGAGGCGGTGCTGGACTACGCTCTCGAAGAAGAAGCCTGCGAACTCGTCGCGTTCGACCTGCCGCTGGACTCCTCGCCGGGGATCACCGAGTGGCGCGGCGACACCTACGACGACAGCGTGACCCGCGCCAAGCGGATCTACCCCCACCAGAACGACACCGGCGGGTTCTTCTGTGCGAAACTGGAGGTAACCGGCTGATGGCGCCCGACGATGCGGACCGCGGTAGCGGCGCGGCCCGGGAGAACCACAGCGACCGGTTCGACCGCCTGCCGGCGACCGCCGAGGAGCGTGTCGTCGCGGGTCGTCCGACCAGGGCGGCGGTGCTGTCCTGGTGGGACGGGCGGTTCGGGATCGACCCGGCGATCTTCGAGCCGTACTCCTTCTGGGAGCGCGGCAGGGGGAAGATCTGGCTCTTCTACGGCGACGTCCCCTCGCCGGTCGACATCGACGGCCTCGGGATGCTGGCGCTGCGGGCGCGCCAGGAGCACTGGAAGCCGACGCTTGAGGCGGTCCAGCGGTTCTGCGATCACGCGACGCGCAACTGCATCCACCTCTCGCGGCCCGAGGCCGCCCGGTTTTTTGCCGGTGAGGACCAGGAACTCGACTGGGACGGCGACTGGGGGTATCTGATCGTGACTCACGAACTGGCGGGCGAGCGCGAGCCGCTTGGCGTCGGGCTGTACGTCCACGGCGAACTCCGCTCGATGGTCCCGAAGGGGCGGCGTCGGGAACTGGGGTAACGTAACTGTTGGGAAGTTACCGGGATCACCGTTTCGAGGACGCGATCCTGCACATCTACCCACGAGAAAGGGGATCACCCGACCGGTATCGAGGTCCACTTCATAGTGATTATTGTGAGTCCTTACCGGAGCGACCGCAGTAAGGCGTGTGGTCGCACCGGTAAACAGTCACAATAATCACTATCAGACCTGGTGACCTGGCGGAGTGACTGTTGTGACTCTTCAGGCCGGGCATTCGTCAGACTCCAGTTTCAGGCCGTGAAACCGCCGTTAGTGCGATGTAGCACCGAAAACAATCACAACAATCACTATGAGACAGCCCGGCGCGGCCGGGTTCCGCAGGGCCTCGATTCTCGCTACCTGTCCATATCGACGGCGAATTCGCGGAGCTTCGCGACGCGGTCCTCGACGGCGGGGTGGGTGCGGAACAGCCGGGAGAGTTTGGTCTCGCGGATCTCGGCGGCCAGCAGCGCGCTGGCGCGCTCGGCCTCGCGGAGGTCCTCCTCGGGCACCGACTCGAGTTCGTCGCTGATCGTCTCCAGGGCGCTGGCGAGTGCGGCGGGGTCGCCGGTGATCGTCGCGGCGCCGCGGTCGGCGGCGAACTCCCGGTACCGCGAGATGAGGCGGCCGACGAGGAACGCACCGACCCAGACGACGAGCGCGGCGACGTAGCCCGCCAGCAGCTGCCAGCCGCCGCCCTCACCGCCGTTGCCGCCGTCGCCGAACAGGAAGCCCCAGCGGACGATCCAGCCGGCCATGATCGACAGCGCCGCGATCACTGTCATCAGCTGGAAATCACGGTGCATGATGTGGGCGAGTTCGTGGGCGAGCACGCCGTCGAGTTCCTCGTCGTCGAGCTCCTCGAGCAGGCCCGTCGTGACGCAGACGACGGCGTTGCCCTGCTTGCGGCCGGCCGCGAACGCATTGGGCGTTTCGTTGTCGGCGACGGCGACCCGTGGCTTGGGCACGCCGGCCTGCTGGGCGAGGTAGGTCACCCGGTCGTGCAGATCCGGGTACTCCTCGCGCTCGACTACGTCGGCGCCCATCGTTCGCAGTGCCAGGTTGGCGCCGAAGTAGTACTGGCTGCCCGCCAGCAGGAGGACGGCGACGGCGATGCCGCCGAAGTGGCCCAGGCCCGGCGCGGCGACGAAGAAGCCAAACAGCAGCGCCGCTGCGTAGCCCAGGCCGATGTACAGCCCGCCAAGCACCAGCATGGCCAGCACCATGCGGACGCCGAGGCCCCAGTCGTATCGCCGCTTCATACGTCTATTTACGAACTGAGGCAGCATAAGTGGCCGGCCGCGTTTCTCGGATCGAAACGAACCTCGTGCGGTCGGCGCGCGCTCCGTCATCGGCGGCTTTCAGCAGTCACGTCATGACGACAGCAATCCTTCGGATTCCCGGCGAGCAAGCAGGGGATTCCAACACGAGAGCTCCGGTGACAGTCCCGACAGTCGCCCTTACACCAAAGAAAGCCCGGCATAGCCGCGAGATTAAGGGGCAGGGCGCCGTACGTCGGCGTGATGGCCGGCGATCCGTCGTTCGCAATCCCCCAGCGTCCGGAGCGGACCTACCCCTACAGCGGCGGCGTCGAGTACGAGGGCGAGACCGTCTTCAGGCTCGTCCCGGCGGCGGATCGCACCGACGCCGACCTCGACGACCTCGTCCTGACAGTCCTTGAGAGCGGTCCGTACCGCTACGGCGACTTCCTTAACCTCCCGATGCCGCTGTATCTCGTCCGCGACGAGGAGACCCGCGACGTGTTCCGGCTCTCGATCCGCAACGGCGAAATCCGGCTGCACGTCCTCCCCGACACCGAATCGGCCGGCCTGCGGGCGATCTACGACCGGATCGCCGACCGGTCGGACGGGGACTGGCGGGTTGCCTGTGAGACTGTGGAGTCTGAAAAGAGCTGACGTGACAGTACACTCTCTGCCAGGACTCATACTGTCGGACGTGAGTACGTGGAGATTTTCACCGCGGAACCGTGCTGAAATGTGTGAATACGCCGGTTTGCGTATCTTGCCATTCCACAGAGTCACGTCCGGGTGTATATTCCCGTACCGACCGCGACGGTCGTCCGGAGCGCTTACGGGGGCCGGCAGCCATCGCACAGTCATGAGCGATCCGACGGCGGACGCGACAGCCCTCGCCGGGCGGGTACAGGACGGCGAGCTCCGACTGTACGAACTCGACGACTACGCCGACGCCGAGACGGCGGCGGCGGCCCGCCGCGAGTTCGTCGAGCGCGAGACTGGCGCAAGCCTCGACAGCGTCGGCGAGTACACGTTCGCGGCCGAAAGCGCAGAGCCGAACATCGAGAACATGATCGGCGGCGCACAGCTTCCGATGGGCGTCGCCGGCCCGGTCACCGTCGACGGCGGCGCCGCGGCGGGCGAGCACTACCTCCCGCTGGCGACGACCGAGGGCGCGCTGGTCGCCAGCGTCAACCGCGGCCTGGGCACCATCGAGGCCGCCGGCGGCGCAACGGCGCGCGTGACCGACTCCGGGATGACCCGCGCGCCCGTCTTCCGGGTGGCGGGCGTCGCCGAGGCGGAGACGGTCGTCGAGTGGGTCGCCGACAACCGCGAGCGCCTCCGGGAAGCAGCCGAATCGACGACCAGCCACGGCGAACTCCTCGACGTGGACCCCTACGTCGTCGGGGACAACGTCTTCCTGCGGTTCGTCTACGACACCAAGGACGCGATGGGGATGAACATGGCGACCATCGCAACACGGGAGGCCGCCGCGGTGATCGAGGCCGAGACGCCGGCGGAGATGGTGGCGCTGTCGGGCAACCTCTGCTCGGACAAGAAGCCGGCGGCGATCAACGCCGTCGAGGGCCGCGGTCGGACGGTCACCGCCGACGTCGTCCTCCCCCGCGACCTCGTCAACGAGCGGCTCGACACCACGCCGGAGGCGATGGCAGAGGGCAACACCCGCAAGAATCTCGTGGGCAGCGCCAAGGCTGCCAGCCTCGGGTTCAACGCCCACGCCGCCAACACGGTCGCGGCGGCGTTTCTCGCGACCGGTCAGGACGCCGCCCAGGTCGTCGAAGGGGCCAACGCCATCACGACGATGGACGCCCGCGAGGCGGGGCTGTACGCGAGCGTCTCGCTGGCCGCGCTGGAACTGGGCACCGTCGGCGGCGGCACCGGGCTGGCGACCCAGGGGGAGGCCCTGGAGATTCTCGGCCTGGGTGGCGGCGGCGACCCGCCGGGTGCGAACGCCGACGCGTTCGCGGAAGTGATCGCCACCGGGGCGCTCGCCGGCGAACTCTCCCTCGTGGCCGCGTTCTGCTCGCGCCACCTCGCGAGCGCCCACGAGGAACTCGGCCGGTAACCGCCGGCGGGAGGTTCTCACGCCCGGGGGCGCCGCACTGCTTGCCGGTCTCGCAGGCTGTAGCGCCCCGGGAGAGTTGGGGAGCGACGCCGAGAACACGCCCCAGCAGCGTGACGAAATGACGGCGGGGACCGATTACGCCTCCTCGACGGCTGCGGCGGTCTCCCGGAACAGCCCGTCGAGGACCTCGGGCAGCGTCGGGTGGTACGCCCGGTCGGGGATCTCCCGGACGTCAAGGCCCATCTCGACGACGATCTGCAGCGTCTTGGCCATCGTGTCGGCGTGGTAGTGCAGCCCCTGGTAGCCCAGGACGGTGCCGTCATCGCGGTCGACGACGAGTTTCGCCAGCCCCTCGGGGACGTCCTTGGATTTGAACACGCCGTCGTCGCTGGCCTGCCGGGTCGACGTAACAACATCGAACTCCGCCGCTCGCGCCGTCTCCTCGGTGTGCCCGACGCGGGCGAACGGGTACACGCCCAGCCCGGAGAAGATGACGTGGTGGTGGACGTTCTCGTACGGCTCCAGTGGCTCGCCGCTGGCATGCGCGAGGATGTTCTCGGCGGCCTGGAACCCCTGCTCCTTGGCGACGTGGAGGATCGGCTCCTTCCCGTTGGCGTCGCCAACCACGAACACCCGCTCGTCGTCGACGGCCTGCATCGTGTCCGCGACCCACTCGCCTGCCGGGTCGATTCCAGTATTTTCCAGCCCCAGCGGCGCGATCGTCGGTTTCCGGCCGGTAAAACAGAACAGCTGGTCGCCCTCGACGACCTGCTGGCCGCCGTCCTCATCCTCCAGATAGAGGCGGACACCGCCGTCCTCGGTCGGCTCGACGCGCTGCTCGTAGACGTTCGTCGGGACCTCGAGGTCCCACTCCTCGCGGTACAGCTCCAGTGCGGCGTCGCCAAAGGGCGGCTCGGCCTCGTCGATCGGCCGGGCGTCGTGCTCGACGACAGTCAGGTCCATCCCGCCGGCCTCCGCGAGGTACGGCACCAGCTCCATCCCGACGTAGCCAAAGCCCATCACGATCCCGGAATCGGGGAACTCGGTGGCGTCGAGCACATCGGCGCTGGTCATGTAGTCGACCTCGTCTATCCCGGCGATGTCGGGGATGTTGACGCTCGACCCAGTCGCAACGACGACGTAATCGGGCTCGTAACGCTGCCCGCCGGCCTCGACGGTCCGGTCGTCGACGAAGCGGGCGGTGTCGCGGACGAACGTGACGTCGTCGCGCTCGGCCATCGTCTCGATGCTGTCCCGGCGGTGGCCCGCCCAGCTCAGGACGTGCTCGTCCTTGCGCTCGACGGTCCGCTCCAGGTCCACCTCGGGCAGTTCACCGACGAGACGCTCGTCGTGGCGCGCCTGGAAGCGGTGGGCGCCGGCCGAGAGAACTTCCTTCGAAGGCATGCACCCCCGGAGGATGCAGAGGCCGCCGCCGGGGTCGCCGTCGTCGAACAGCGTCAGTTCGACGTCGGGGTGGTCGACGAGTTCGCCCGCGACCACCGACCCTGCGCTGCCGTATGCACCGATGACTGCGACGTGAATGCTCATACCGCGTCAAGGGACGGCTCCGGGAAAACCCTACCGGGAGCGTGTTTTCGGTGTGCACACCGCCAGCGTGCGGTTTGGATGGGGCCCCGGCGGCCGACTGTGAACACTCTTATTCCTGGGGTGGTATTGATGCGGATATGGGATTCAACGAGATGGACGTCGAGCGGATCTGGATGGACGGCGAGTTCGTCGACTGGGACGAGGCACAGGTTCACGTGCTCACGCACGCGTTGCACTACGGGACGGGCGTCTTCGAGGGCGTGCGCTGTTACGACACCGCCGAGGGGCCTGCGATCTTCCGCTGGGAGGAGCATCTCGACCGGTTCTACCAGTCCGCCAAGCCCTACGACATGGAGATCCCCTTCGACGCGGAGGAACTGACCGAGGCGACGGTCGAACTCGTCCGCGGCGAGGGGCTGGACTCCTGTTACATCCGCCCCGTCGCCTTTTACGGCTACAAGATGCTGGGGCTGAACCCCTCCGACTGCCCGGTAAAGACGGCGATCGCCGCCTGGCCGTGGGGGACCTACCTCGGGGAGGACGCGCTGGAGAACGGCGTCGACGTGGCGATCTCCTCCTGGCGGAAGTACGCCTCTAGCCAGATCCCGACCAACGCCAAGACGACAGGCGCGTACGTCAACAGCGTCCTCGCCTCCCTGGAGGCGAAAGGCAACGACTACGTCGAGGCGATCGTCCTCAACAAGGAGGGCAACGTCGCCGAGGGCCCCGGCGAGAACCTCTTTCTGGTGCGCGATGGCGAGATCTTCACGCCCGGCCTCGCCGAGGGGATCCTCGATGGCATCACCCGCCGCTCCGTGATCCAGATCGCCCGCGACCTCGGCTACACGGTCCACGACGACGCGACCATCTCCCGTGGCGAGCTGTACACCGCGGACGAACTGTTCTTCACCGGCACCGCTGCGGAGGTCACGCCGATCCGCTCGGTCGACGACAACGAGATCGGCGCGGCGACGAAGGGCCCGGTCACTGACGACGTCCAGACCCGCTTTTTCGAAATTGTCGAGGAACGGCCCGAGGAGTACGCGGACTGGTTCACGCCAGTGTGAACTGCCTCGGGGTCGAGCCCCGAGGCTTCTTCCCACGGATTAACTGCTAACACTCCCTGTTTCACCATCGGTCTGATGGCCTCGAACGGGTGACACAGGGTCGTGGTCGGCTGGTTCACTCAGCCCGTTGCCATGCAGTCGCACCCTCACAATCGGAGGGCTGTTGAGAGCAGGCACATTCCGATTCAACGCTTCTAACCCTCTCGCACTGATTAGCAACGCCGCTTTCCTATCAGCATGGTCTTGGAATCCACACTGAACGCACTTGAACCGTTTCCCCTGCCGATTTGAACGAGTCGTATGCCCGCAGTTCACGCACTCCTGACTCGTGTACTCAGGGTCTATCTTGTCTGATGGAATTCCCTCCCACCCAGCTTTATACGACACGAATTTCTGTAATTGTGCGAAAGGTAGTGAGTGCAATCGCCGGTTCATTCGAGTCCCGTACTCAATGTCGTCTCGGATGTCTGTGAGGTCTTCACAGACAATGACGGGGTTCTCGAACTGTTGCACCCACTCCACGATGTCTCGTGACACCTGGTGAAGTTGGTCGTGGACAAACCGTTGTTCTTCATCTCGAACTTCATGTTCGAGTGTGGTTTGTCCGACGCTCTGCATTCGTTTTCGGATGGTGAAGTACTCGTGTCGCTTTTTCTTGATTTCTGGATACTCGATAACCACGGAGTCTTCAACGCCAGACTCTGTGACAGCAGCTAGTCCAACGCAGTCCTCGTTCACATCCACGCCGATAACTGTCTCCGCGTTTTGCTTGTCGGCTACCTCAGCAGTCTCGTGCGTAACATTGACGTGGAGTTCGTGTCGGTCACGGTTCCGAACGACTTCTGCTGTTCCA